>JBBUCQ010000001.1:0-3019 GCA_038057715.1 Patescibacteria group bacterium
TGCTGGGGATTTTTTATGAAAGATTTTTACCGGCTGATTCTGCCGAATTCCGCGGGGATGTAGTATTGAATAATAAAAATTGCGCCTCCATTGAATGGCGGAGAGTGACTGAAACAGCGCAAAATCTGCCGGAAAATCAAAAAAAGGACGAATTGATTTCCGCGCTTATTCAAACGCAAAACAACGTATCGTGGATCAGTTCTTTTTATAATGAACTTTCTTTTACTTCCGCCCCGATCAGCATCGCGGATACTTTTCAAGAATGTATATCGCATGCAAAAAAAATAACCATGCAAAGTCCCGCGTTAAGCGCGGATGGAAGTTTCTCATTTATAAAAAGCATATTCCGGCTTGGCGATGAATGGCTGAAAATAAACCAAAACGCGACAAAAGATCAATCCGCTGAAAATTCAAAAAGCTCATACGGCGATTTAAAAATAGAAGTTCTGAAAAATTTTCCGGCGCCGAATACAAACGATTATTTCCAAAAGTCGCAAAAACTTTTTATGGAAATAATTGAACGGGAAAAAGGCGGATCACTATTTATTTTAAGCTCAAAAAAAGCCGTTGAAGCGCTCTACGGCATTCTTTTGCCTGAAGCCGAAAAACTAAAGGTCAAACTCCGCGCTGTCGGCGCATCCGGCGGAATGGGAAAATCCCTGGCGTTATTTTTAGAAAATCCGACAGGAAGCATTTTGCTTTCCACAAACCAAATTCTTGCGCATTTTGATGAAATTGAAGATGAAATTAAAGTTGTAGTATTCCAAAAAATTCCGTTTGATCTGCCGTTTGATCCCCTTGTTTCCAGCCGTTCAAATCTTTTCAGAAATGGATTTAAAAATTATTCTCTTCCGCGCGCTATTATGCGTTTCCGCGAAATGTTAATTGATTTGAGCAAAAATGAAACGACAAAAACTTGTTATATTTTGGATAACAGACTTTTAACGCAAGATTACGGACGGTTTTTTCTATAGGGCAAATCGGTGTTATAATCAGTTTATGCAGAAAAAACTTACCTCAATAGCAAAAAGATACGGTCTAAAGCTGATGATTCTGTTCGGCTCTGCCGCGGAAAACCGTCAGCATAAAAAAAGCGACATAGATATTGCTGTTGTTTTAGCAAAACCAATTTCATTACAAAAAGAATTAAAGTTGCGCAGCGAGCTTTTTAAAATATTCAAAAAGGAAATAGACATGGTTCAAATCCAGCACGCTTCTCCCCTTCTTCTTGGCCAAATTGCAATACACGGGAAATTGCTGTTCGGAAATAAAAAAAACTTTGCGGCTTTCCGTATTTATGCACAGAAAAGTTTTTTAGACTTTGAACCGTACTTTAAACTGCGGGAACAAATTATAAACCGAAAACTATCTTATGCCTGATAAAAAATTATTACAGAAAAAAATCACCGAAATCATTAAACAGCTTGAATATCTGTCGGAATTGGTAAAATTAAATCAAAAGGAGCTTTTCGGGAATGCCAGAAATTTTTATTTTGCTGAACGAGTGGTAGAACGACTGATCGGCGCTGCAATAGATATAAATATGCATATAATCTCTGATTTGAGCGGAGATGTGGCTGAAGATTATTTTGAATCTTTTATAGATCTGGCAAAATTTAAAATCCTACCGCTTAAATTCGCAAAACACATCGCCCCATCAACGTCTTTACGCAATATCATAGTTCATGAATACCAATCCATTGATTTGATACGTTTTTACACCGCGTTAAAATTAGCCTTGAAAGATTACGCCAAATATCTGACTTATATACAAAAATATCTATCTAAATACTAACTATAATTTGTTTTTTTGTTTTATTTCATCAATCTCATCCCTTAATTCCGCCGCCTTTTCAAAGTCCAAATTCTGACTCGCCAACTCCATTTGCCCTTCCAGCATTTTAACAAAACGCCCAAGCTCTTCTTTCGGAATTTTCTTTGTATCAATATGCTTCCCCTTCTTTTTTGAAGCCGGCAAAGTAAGCTCTCTTACGGCTTTCACTATCGTCTGCGGAGTTATTCCGTGCTTTTTATTATAGGCTACTTGAATTGCGCGGCGACGGTCAGTTTCGCTAAGTGCACCTTTCATCGCGGGCGTAATCTTATCCGCATACATCACAACAAAACCATTCACATTTCTCGCGCAACGACCGATGGTCTGAATCAACGCGGGAGTTGAACGCAAAAAACCCTGTTTATCAGCATCCAAAATCGCGATAAAAGAAACTTCCGGCAGATCCAAACCTTCACGCAATAAATTAATTCCAACCAAAACATCAAATTTCCCGAGTCTTAAATCCCGCAAAATCTCCACGCGCTCAAGGGTTTCAATATCGGAATGCAAATATTTCACTTTTAAATCCGCATCCACCAAATAATCAGTTAAATCTTCAGCGGAACGCTTCGTCAAAGTTGTAATAAGCGTGCGCTCCCCCGCCTTAGTTCTACGCTTAATTTCTTCAATCATATTCTGAATCTGACCTTTTGACGGTCTAATCTCAACAGCCGGGTCAATAAGACCGGTCGGACGCACAATTTGTTGAACAACAGCGCCGTTAGCGCGTTTCATTTCAAACTCTGAAGGCGTCGCGGAAATATAAATCGTCTGCTTCATATGTTTTTCAAATTCTTCAAATTTAAGGGGACGATTATCGTGTGCGGACGGCAGACGGAAGCCAAAATCCACGAGTGTCTGTTTCCGCGAATAATTTCCGTTAAACATTCCGCCGATTTGCGGAACAGTCATGTGCGACTCATCAATCACAAGCAAAAAATCATCCGGAAAATAATCAATCAAAGTATCCGGCTGAACACCCGGCTCGCGCAAATTCAAATAGCGTGTGTAATTTTCAATGCCCGTGCAATAACCGGTTTCCAGCATAATTTCTATATCATATTCGGTACGCGTTTTAATCCGCTCCGCTTCAAGATTCTTCCCCATTTTTTGCAACTGTTTAACTCTCTCATCAAGATCAAGCCTAATTCCGGCAATGGCTTTTTTAATACGATCACCGGTTGT
>JBBUCQ010000002.1:0-2514 GCA_038057715.1 Patescibacteria group bacterium
AAAGTTACTCAAAACCAGTGGGCGCGCGCCCAGATTATAAATCCAGCCGAATCGATTCGGTTTTGGACAGGTGGAAATTTTATTGTGTTATTTATGAAACTTTTCGTGGATTTCGCGCAAACGACGGTTTGTTAAATGTGTGTAAATTTGGGTTGTTGTGATTGATGCGTGGCCGAGCATTTCCTGTACAGCGCGGATGTCTGCGCCGTTTTGGAGAAGATCGGTGGCGAAAGAATGGCGGAGTGTGTGAGGCGTGACTTTTTTTGTAATTCCGGAGAGCATCGCATATTTTCGCACTAAAGATTCAATTGAAACCGTGGACAGCCGTCGCGATTCGCCTTTTGTGATGTCGGTTGCGGCGCGGGGTCTTCCGACATTTATAAAAAGCGGTTCAAAAGCATCGTTGCGCGATTTTAAATAATTTTGAATGTGTTTTACGGCGCGGTCGGAAAGAAAAACAATGCGCGGTTTTTTACCTTTTCCGCGCACCATAAATTCGCGGCGGACCAAATCAACTTGGTTGCGATTAAGGCTTGCCAATTCGCTTACGCGGAGTCCGGTTGAATATAGAGTTTCTAAGATAGCAAGGTCGCGCAAAATAGAGGATTTTTCGCCCTTTGAATTTGACTCCCCATTATTTTGTGGAGGGGGAGTGTGCGCGCGCACAGATTTTTCCGCAGTTACCGCAGAAAAAAGTTTTTCAACTTCCTCACGCGTTAAAAATTCAACGGTACGTTCCGGAATTTTAGATAATTCAACTTTTTCCGGCGCGAGAGTCTGGAAGTCATTTTTTATTAAATATTTTAGAAAGGCTCGAAGCGCGATTACGTGATAGTTCTGCGTTTTTTTTGATAATCCTTCTCCTTTTTTATTTTGAAGGCGGTTTAAATGCAAACGGTATTTTTGAACCAGCGGCAAATCAATTTTTCCCGTATCAATATCGCCCGCGAAATCCGAGAATTTCTTTAAATAGCGGCTGTAATTATCAATCGTTTTCAGCGACTGATTTTTTTCAATTTCGCAGTGTTCCAAAAATTGCTGGATGAGAATTTGCAGTTGCGCCATACAACATGAATTTTAACACGAAAAGCAGGGATAAAAGTGTTCTATCCCTGCTTTTTTAAATTTTTACATTCTATTTAAATAGAAATCTCTGTACGTTTGGAATCCCGGTATTTGTGTTGTTGTGCCGAGCTCTGTTCTTAATGCGTCTTTTTCAGTTTGAGTTAAAATTTGCCCTAAAAAGTGAGAAGTAGCGCCATCAAGAGCATCTTTATGGTTTTCTTTTGATTTGGTTGCGAGAATATCACGCAATTGTTTTACAACATCTGATTTCAAGGTAGGATTTTCTCCCGCCAATGAAACCAATTGTTTGCCTGCTTCAATCCCTTCTATAAATTCCGTTGCGTATGAAGGATGATCATATGCGCTTAGCGCTACATAATGCGATTCATCTTTTAAATCTTCAATAAGCAGTGCAATCTTTTTGGAAGTATCTGCAGTGTTATTCAACATATCCAATCGCGCTTGATTCATGTTCGCTGAACGCGCGACCAGTTTTGGGTGTTCGGTTTCATATATTTTTTTCGCTTCAAGAATATCTTTGTACCATGGCATTTTTTCACGCTCGCGCAGTAAAGATTCTATGCGGGATGCCGTAAAGTTATTTTTAATGGAAACGCCATCTATATTTCTTGTGCCGTTACTCGCCGTATAGATTTTTACCGGACCGGTAAAATTTAGAGGTGAAAAATTCCAGCCGTATACCGCTATTGAATTGCTCAATGTATGTTTATATTGTCCTTGTTTTCCATATTTGCTCATTATCATTGTACCCATGCCATTCCATGCGCCAACCGTGGTTGCGCTATGAATCGCTTGACCGTTTTTAAAGAAGACAACGGCAGTGCCATATCCCGGAGTTGCCATAATATATGCACTAGGATTAAAGTAAGGGTTTATAGAGCTTATCCATGACTGTTTATTATCAAATGTTCTGCCGTGACAATTCCATTGATGTGTCCCTGAATATATTTTGTCTGTTGATTTAAAACCCCATTTTGATTCAAATGTAGAATCCTTTATAGGACAGCCATTTGGTCCGCAATATCCGGGGTGGTCATGTTGCACAGGTGTTCCTAAATATGTAAATGTGCCCGCGAATGCTGATTGTACCGGAAGCAGTACAATCATAATTATAACCGCACTGATTTTGCATAACAGTTTTTTCATATAAAATCTGGTTGTTAATAAATGAAATATTTTATGGCGCCATGTACGTCCAGCCTAACAAACTCATATGAAATTTCTTTAAACTTTTTATGACAAAATCATGACAAATTGAGCCCTTTACAGAAAAAAGATTAAATTTTTAGTTAATCAACACGGAAATTTTAATCTTAGGCATGATAGCCAAAATCTCCTTTGTTCCCGGTCGTGTTATACTTTGTATCCTAATATGGGTTTCGTCACAGCCTCCAAAAAAGATTTTGAAAAAATGGAACGCAAAAATCT
>JBBUCQ010000002.1:2614-7145 GCA_038057715.1 Patescibacteria group bacterium
CAATTTCCGAATTTTGACGGGCTTAATTTAACGCATGAAGTTAGGCAGGGATTGGCGAAACATCAGACTATTTATGACCAAAATGATAAAAAGATTGAGGGGAAAACTCTTGAGGCGCAGGTCGCGGATATTGCGGACGAAATCGCGTATCATAATCACGATTTGGACGATGGTCTCCGTTCAAAGCTTTTTAATTTTAAAGATTTGCAACGCCTCGCCCTTTGGAAAGAGGCAGAGAAAAAAGTTTATAAAAAATACGGAGAAATTTCCAATCCGGTTATATTGAGGCATAGAATTGTCAGCCAGATTTTTTCTTTTATGGCTGAAAATGTTTTAAAAACCGCGGCGCGGAATAAAGGAAGAACCGTTTGTTTCAGCGCGGATTTCGGACGGAGCGTAAAACAATTACGGCAATTTTTATGGAATAAAATGTATAATTCGCCGCAGGTTAAAAAACATTCCCGCCGAGGCCAAAAAATAATAGAAAAACTTTTTCAAAAGCTTTATAAAAATCCAAAGTTGATGCCGAAGAGTTTTTGGGGGAGAATGACAGTAACAGGAAGCTCTGCAATCCTGTCGCCTTCTTATCGCGTTGCGTTGGCTACCGTGGTAAAGGATTATGTCGCTGGGTGTACGGATGCGTATGCGGAAAAAATATTAAATTCATAAATTATGCGTTGCCCAAAATGCAAACATGAAGATACGAAAGTGGTGGATTCGCGTGAAACCGCTGACAATAGCGAAATTCGACGCCGTCGCGAATGTGAAAAATGCGACTTTCGTTTTACTACTTTTGAACAAATTGAAACCGCAAATTTTTTAGTTATAAAAAAAGACGGAAGCCGCGAGCCGTATAGTCGCGAAAAAGTCCAGCATGGAATTTGGAAAGCGTGCGAAAAACGGCAAGTTACGCAAGAGCAGGTGATCGCTTTAATAGACAAGCTTGAGGCGAAATGGATAGGAATGGGTAAGGAAATTGACAGCAAGCAGATTGGCGAAGATGTGATGGACACGCTAAAAGAGGTGGATGAAGTAGCGTATATACGTTTTGCGTCCGTATACCGCCACTTCAAGGATTTGGAAAGTTTTAAGAAGGAGTTGGCGAAACTTTTGGATTGAGTTATTCCAGAATTTCATTGCCTATTTTCCCGGTAGCGTATTTAACCGTTGATTCGGCGAGTATTTCAACGGTGTCAAAAATTTTAATATCGGCGTCTTCTTGTTTTAAAAGAATAGGAATGTCCGTACACGCAAGCACAATCGCTTCGGCTCCTTTTCGTTTCAGGTTTTTGATAATTTGTTGTAATTGCCGCTTGTCTTTTTTTAGTTTCTTACCGGCAAGAATATTGAAAATAATTTTCGTAAGTTTTTTCTGATCCCTTTCATCCGGCAAAATTAATTCTATTCCATTCTTTTCAAAATCTTTATCAAAACTTTTATATTCAATAGTCGTTTCCGTGGCTAAAAACCCAACTTTTCTATAGCCTTCGCTTTTTATTTTTTTAGCCGTAGCGAGAAAAATACAGATAAAAGGCATGGAAATGGATTTCGCCATGCCCGGATAAAAATAATGTGCCGTATTGCAAGGCATCACCATAAAATCAACGCCGATAGAATCTATTTTATTTGCCCCTTCCACTAACATTTTCAGAGTTTCTTCCGGCTTTTTTAAGCCATCAACTATATTGGGAATAGGAAGATTGTATATAAAAATTTCCGGATAATCTTCGTCGTATTTTGCGCCGTATTGTTTTTGGCATTGCTTAATAATCGCTTGATAGAAAATTGCCGTAGATTCAGGTCCCATGCCGCCTAAAATGCCTATAATTTTTTTCATAGTAAATAAGTGGTTAAATATTATCTCCAATAATGTCGCACATTCCGCATGCTATACAGCCGGCTTTGTCTTTCGGCAGTAAGCCTTTTTTGGCCATTTGTTCGCGCGCGAATTGAAAAATTTCCAACAATTGCCGCCAATCTACACTTGGATTAAAAGGATAATCGGAAAATTGTTCAAAATATCTTCCGGCTACGGGCGAGGGGATTACGTCGTAAGAAACTACCGTTTTAATTCCGTCTTTTAATGATTCTTTAGGTTCTGTCCCTACGACAAAGCATGTTGATACTTTTCCTTTTCCTAATATTGCTACGGCTTTTTCGAATGCTTTTAAATAATCTTCCTTTTGGCAATATTTTGTTTTCCCCGGAATTATATTTCTACGCGTCTCATCATCCCATATTTCCAGATTCATCATTAAACTTTCTCCGCCAGCCTGTGCGAATTCTTCTATCAATGCCAAATCTTTAGGCGGAGTTATCTCAACAGAAATAGGAATCTTGCCTATTTGTTCCCTAATTTGTTGTACTACGGGAATCATTACTTCAAGTCCGCGTCCTAAAGAAAAAGTCATTCCACCATTTAAAATTATCCCTTTATATGCTTCGCGTGGGATTTTTTGAAACGCTTTAATAAGCAATTCTGCTTTAAGCTGGACGTTTTTTAGGTCAGCGTTACTTTGGCTTCTGTCCATTACGCAAAATTTACATTGTTCGCCGGTATTAAAAAGACAGCACCATTCATATACTGCCCCAGCCAGTTGATCTCCGTGTTGAGTGAGAATACTGGTTATGGGATAACCGTCTACATTTTGGTCGTACCATTCGGGTGGTTGTAAAATTTCAGCGCGACCGATTTCTTCGTCATTTTCCAGTATTATTAAGCCGGTTTCGGTAGCGCGGATTTTTAAAGACGCCGGTCTTTTTAAATATAAAGGAAAATTAACCTTAAATTCGCGAGCACTCGGCAGTTGAGGATTTATTCTAATTTTAAGTCCGGAACTTAAGCCTCCGCGCAGCACTTTTTGAGGATTTTGGGATTCAAGAAATTTTATAGTTTCTTCGTCTTCCGGATTTGCGCCTTCGCATAGCAGGCGTGCTTTTAATTCTAATGTATTCATGAAAATATATTGTTATGAAATATTAAGATATATATGGTGAGAGACGTTCTTTCAATATAGAAATTATGTCTGTAATTTGATTTTCCATGTCTTCCGAAATTCGCGGACTCTTCCAAATTCCAGGATTTGATTCCATAATTGTGGAATAGGGAAGAAGGCGGAATTTTTCCATTGTTTCACCTGTTGCTACAATGTCTACGCCTCCTACCGTACTTGGTATATCTTGATTCCTAACCATAGATTCTATTTGACCGTCTGCAGGCAGGAATCGTCCCAGCATATTGAAAACTTTCATGCATGAAGCTGGGAAAGAAGTGGCTATTATGCCAGCGGAGAGCAGGCTTCTGATGTCAGGGAATTGATCAAATTCTTCTTCTCTAATCATTAAAGTAAGCCATGTTGGAATATTAAGTTTTTTTAAAGTGGCTATTTTATTTGATGGGAAAAGAATACGAGGATCTACAGTTTTCGGACCAAGAGTAAGAGCGCGTGTTTCATCGCGGCTATCGGTTAGAGGATATTCAAGCCCTGCTTCAAAAGCGCTGTCATCTCCAAGAATTCCGATAGAAAAGATGCCCCTGCGAATAAAACGTGCCATATCAGATACTCTACGAGGACGGATAGATACCTCGGGGAGATACGGACTTTGGAATGTTCCTGAATCTTCAGTGAGATCAAGAGCATCGCGTATTGGATTACAAGCCCTTTCCAGTCGTGAATTTTTGGGATAACCCATAAGAATTTGTTGTTTTTTCATATAAAAAATAATTAGTGAAATAAAATAAATATAAAAAATCCCGCTTTTTTACGGGATGGTGGATATCAACTTTGTATTTGCGTCACACCGTTTGACGGTGCTGAATTGTTTTAAGCCGATGCAATACAAGTTGATACCCGCCCATGCCGTGATTCAGCCAATGTGCCACGCGGGTTATTGTTGCGGTGCTTACGCCGGTTGTTTTAGAAATGTTGCGGTAGGGGAGTCCTTTTTTAACTTGTTTTGCCACTTGCCAGCGTTCGGCCATCTCTTTAATTTCGGCTAAAGTGCAAAGGTCACGCATGAATTTTTTGCATTCCTGTTCGGTTTTTAAGGCTGTTATGGCCTTAAAAAGTTCTTTTGCCGATTTGTTGTTTAGTGTTTTTTCCATATACCGGTATAAAATTAACGTATTAACACGTTAAAACAGAGCTATTATAGCGTTTGGCAAAATAAAGTCAAGAGATTTTGCGATAAACGGGCTAATATACCTGATTATGCGTTCCTATTAAAATCTTTATGATAAAGGGCTTTAAGCATTTAATTCACGCAAAATTTGATGTCCGGATTTTCCCTTTGATTTACGTTTTTTCAATTCCGCTAGAGCTTCTTTTTCTCTTCTTAAAATTTCGAGTTCCTCCGCTTCGGTTAATCCATTGGCGGTAAACATTTCTTTTTTCTCCTTACGTACCACCGCGGTCAAGGTTAATTTGATATAGGAGGTTACGGGAATTCCCTTGTATTCGGCGATCTCGGACAAATCCTTTTTTAAAGACGGATTCACTTTGACTTGAAGAAGTTGAGAAGGCATAGGTAT
>JBBUCQ010000003.1:0-5700 GCA_038057715.1 Patescibacteria group bacterium
CAGCAGTTCTGCAAAAACATTTAAAAGCGAATTTGGGCAATCAAGATATTTATGTAAATGTCGTCTCCGGCTACCGCTTGAATGATCCTGCGGCTGATTTGGGCGTTTGTCTCGCAATTCTATCTTCGTATTTTAAAAAACCTTTGCCGCGCGATTTGGTCGCTGTTGGCGAAATCGGTCTTTCCGCTGAAATCCGCACGCCAAAAGAACTCGCAAAACTCAAAAAAGAAATTGAAAAACTGGGACTGAAGCTTAATGAATATACGAACAATTTGGAAACGCTCGTAAATAAGTATTTTAAATAAAATTTCCACCAAATGTCATTCGTTGAAGAATTCAAACGCCTGCAATTAAAACAGCCGCGCATCGCTCTGCAGTTTTCCCAATCGGAAAATTCCGACTACACAAATTATGCTTTTAAAAATAAAAACTGCTATCTGGTGTTCGGGGGTCATTACAACGAAGACGGACTGTACGGCCAATACACATACGCGACGAAAGACTGTGTGGACTGCGACACTACTGAAAAAGGGGAATTGGCTTATGAATGCACATACTGCAGCAATATTTACAATTGCAATTATCTTTTCAATTGCCATACGTGTTCAGATTGCGAATATGGTTTTGATCTTATAAACTGCAAAAACTGTTTTCTCTGTGCGGGACTCCGCAACAATGAATATCACATTCAAAATAAACCGGTTCCGAAAGAAAAATACCGCATGGAAGTGGAAAAATTAAAAAAAGCGCATTCTTCGGATGAATTATCCGTGGAGCTGGAAAAAGTGCGTATAGCTGTCCCGCATATTGCATTTGTGCAAAAAAACTGCGAACACAGCGTCGGATCATATATTCAAAATTGCAAGAATTGCTTTTATTGCTTCAATATGACCAGTTGCGAAGATTGCTCATACTTAAAAAGAGCCAATGAAGTAAAAGATTCCATTGATTGCGATAATATAGGATATGACCCATCCGAGCTCTTATATGAAAGCATCGGTATTAACGGAGGAACAAATTTTAATTTTTGCTTCGCTTGTTGGCATTCGTCTGACCTTGAATATTGCGAGCTGGTCTTTAATTCGCACCATTGTTTCGGCTGTATCTCCAGAAATCACGCGGAATATGAAATTCTAAATATAAAATATGAGAAAGAAGATTGGTTTAAGCGCGTAGCTGAAATTAAACAAGAACTCCGCCAGCCAAATTTATACGGAAAATGGCTATTGCCTTCAACTTATCCGTACGAAGATACGATCGCGCCTCTTTATTTTTAAATTCCAAAAAACCCACTGACATTTTTAGTCACTTCATCCGCTAATTTTTCAATCGGCATGTTTTTTATTCTTGCTATTTCTTTATAAATTTCCGGCACAAAACTCGGCTCGTTTCTTTTCCCGCGTTGGCTTTGCGGAGCCAAAAACGGACAATCGCTTTCGATTAAAATTCTATCCAGAGGAATTTTTTCCGCAATTTCGCGCAAATTTTTTGCGGACGGATAAGTGATAACTCCAGTAAACGCTATAAAATATCCGCGGCTGATTCCCTCTTCCGCTTCTTGCATCGTTCCCGTAAAACAATGTAATAAAACGCGCCCCGAAAATTTTTCTTCATCTAAAATACTAAAAAGATCTTTATAGGCATCACGGCAATGAATAATAACAGGCAAACCAACTTCAATAGCTATTTTCAATTGTTCGTGAAAAACTTTTTGCTGTAAATCTCTGGGCTGAAAATTCTTAAAATAATCCAAACCCGTTTCGCCAATCGCAACAATTCTGTCTTCGGTCTTCGCCAATTTTCGTATTTTTGAAGCTATATTATCGTTCCATTCCGATGCCAAATGAGGATGGATTCCAGCCGTCGCAAAAATCCAATCATGCTTTTTTGCCAACGCCAAAGCCTTAAAAATGCCTTCGGAATCAAAGCCTACTTCTATAATCTTGGAAACGCCGGCCGCTTGCGCGCGCGCAATCACCTGCTCTCTATCGGCATCAAAATTATTTACATGGACATGGGAATGAGCATCAATAAACATAAATTTGACATTTCTATTATAAACGCGCTAGAATCTAAACGCACTATGAAAAATCGCCTGCAAACTTGGAACTTTTATTTTTATTTTCCTTCCTCTTGAGGGCGATTTTGTAATTATATTCCAACTTACAAACATTCCCTCAAGATACGAGGGATTTTTTTTAATAACATTTATTTCTTAACCCTTTCCATATGTTAAACTCATTTACGGGGAAAAATGCGGAGAACAAGGTGAATGGCGAAGCCAGAGAAGGTGGCCTGGGCCAAAAAGCTGTCACGGTAAAAGTCCATACTCACTTTCTTTACCGCCTCCAAACCTAAATCCCCTAACTCAACCACTATGATTATCGTAATGCAACGCCACGCGCCAAAAGATCAAATTGAGCGCGTGCTAAATGAAATCAAACGCTACGAAGGTCTTAATCCTGTGCCTCTCCACGGCACAGAACGCACCGTAATCGCCGTAATCGGCGACGAAAGGATTCTGGATGAACGGCATATTGCCAGTTTTCCGGGCGTATCAAAAGTCATGCCGGTTTTGCACCCGTACAAATTGGCGAGCCGCGAAACCAAATTTGAACGCACAGTTGTAAAAATAAAAGGCGTTTCAATAGGCTCCGACACAATCGCAATAATGGCGGGACCGTGTGCCGTTGAAAATGAAGAACAATTGGATATTGCGGCATCCGCCGTACGAAAAGCCGGCGCCATGATTTTGCGCGGAGGAGCTTTTAAACCGCGCACAACTCCATACTCTTTCCAAGGACTTGGTAGAAAAGGTGTAACAATGTTGGAAGCGGCCGCGAAAAAACACGGACTCGTCAGCATTTCCGAAATTATGGATGTCCGCGACGTTGATTTCATGGCTAACCACATAGATATTTTGCAAATTGGCGCTCGGAATATGCAGAATTTTGATCTTCTTAAAGAAGTCGGAAAAGCCAAAAAACCGGTAATGCTTAAGCGCGGACTTTCGGCAACGATTAAAGAATTTCTACTTGCGGCAGAATATATTTTGGCGCAAGGAAATCAGGACGTAATTTTATGTGAACGGGGAATCAGAACTTTTGAAGACGAAACGCGAAATACTCTTTGCATAGCGACGGTGCCGATCGTAAAAGAAATTTCGCATCTGCCGATTATCGTTGATCCGAGCCACGGAACCGGCAAACCTTACTTAGTCACTCCAATGTCTCGCGCCGCAATTGCCGCCGGAGCGGACGGACTTATGATAGAAGTTCATCCGAATCCCGACAGCGCAAAATGCGATGCGGATCAGGCGCTGACGATTGATGATTTTAATAATTTAATAAAAGAACTTTTACCGATCGCGAAAGCGGTTGGGAAAAAACTATGAAACAACCAAAAATTATTATTGAGAATGGGGCTTTTAAAACCATTCCGCAAAAAATTAAAAATTGCGGCACGGTTTTTACTATAATCACTGATAATAATTTAAAAAAACCGGGCGACGAACTTTTGAAAAATATGCGCGGCGCGGAGCTGAAATGCAATATGCTGATTTTACCAGCCGGAGAACACACAAAATCGTTGGATTTTATTGAACGCGCCGCTAAATCGTTACTTAAACTGAAAATGAAGCGAGATAGCTGTTTAATTGCGCTGGGCGGTGGAATGATTGGTGATTTTACAGGCTTTTTAGCTTCAATTTACATGCGCGGAATTTCTTATATTTCCATACCGACAACTCTGCTTGCGATGGGAGATTCCAGCATCGGCGGAAAAACCGGCATTGACATGGAGGAAGGTAAAAATTTGCTCGGAGCTTTTTATAATCCTGAAATCGTAATAATGGATCCCCTGCTTTTAAAAGAAATGCCTGAAAGAAGTTTTCGTTACGGACTTTCTGAAATAGTAAAACACGCCGTTATCGCCGATTCCAAGTTTTTCAAATTTATAGAGAAAAATGCCGGCGGGATTTTAGGCCGCAAACCGCAAGTCTTAAAAAAGCTTATCGCACAAAGCGTAAAAATAAAACTGCGCATAGTCGGACGGGATCCTCATGAATCATTAAATCCAAAAGGAGATTGCAGAATGTTACTCAATTACGGACATACCGTCGGTCATGCGCTTGAAAAATTAAGCAATTATGAACTGCCTCACGGCGAAGCTGTTTCTATCGGGATGGTTGCGGAAAACCGCTTGGCAGTGGGCAAAAATCTACTTAAAGGAATTGATGCCGACCGCATAGAAAATCTTTTAAAACGCCTGCATTTACCGGTAAAAATTCCTTCCCAATATTCCGATCAAGAATTAAAACGCGCTATGGATATGGACAAAAAAAATATTGGAGGTAAACTTTGTTTTGCGTTGCCAATTTGCATCGGCAAAGCGCGAATTTTCCAACTATGATAGAAATAAAAGTTCCGGGCTCAAAAAGCATAACAAATCGCGCTCTCATCGCCGCCAGCCTCGCTTCCGGCAAAAGTGTTTTAACAAATGCTCTGGAAAGTGATGATACGCGACACATGATGAATGCGCTAAAAAATCTCGGCGTGAAAATTAAACGCGGGAAAAATAACGAATTAAAAATATATGGCGGACACCTTAAAAAAGCGCGAAAAACGTTGTTTTGCGGAAATTCCGGAACAACTATGCGATTTTTAACGGCAATTTTGGCGACTCAAAATTTTGAGTCTATTTTGGACGGAGACCGCCGTATGCGTCAGCGTCCCCTAAAAGACCTGATAGAAGCTTTAAGGCAACTTGGAACAAACATAGCCTCGTTGCAAAGAAACAATTTTCCTCCGATTAAAATAACCGGTTCCGCCTTGGCGGGACATTGTTATGTTAAGGGCTCTATAAGCAGTCAATTTTTATCCGGACTTCTACTCGCCGCCCCTCTCGCCAAAAAAGACATAACTATTCATGTGATAGGCAACCTTGTATCAAAGCCATACATAGATATGACGCTGGATGTTATGGAGAAATTCGGAATAAAAATAAAACGCAAAGGCTACAAGGAATTCCTCATAAAATCCGACCAAAAATATCACAACCGGAATTTTGAAATAGAGGGCGACGCATCTTCAGCAACGTATTTTTGGGGAATTTCACAATTAACAGGCGAAGAAATACATGTTTCCAATATTCCGGAAGATTCAAAACAGCCGGATACGGAAATAAAAGTTCAAAGTTCAAAGCTCAAAGCCCAAAGTTATGACTTAAAACTTAAAACTTTTAAAATTAATTGCGAAAATTTCCCGGATGGAGCTATGACATTGGCTCTACTTTGCGCTTTTAATAAAGGTAAATTCATTTTAACCGGCCTTAACAATTTAAAACTCAAAGAATGCGACAGACTTTCCGCGCTTGCAAAAGGACTCAAAAGTATAGGCTGTAGATGCAGTAAACTTAAGGACGGACTGGTAATTCATGGAGATCCGGAACGCCTGCACGGCGGCAGAATAGAAACTTATAACGACCACCGAATCGCGATGTGTTTCGGCATGGCGCAGTTCGTTATTCCGGAAATAAAAATTAAAAATCCGAATTGCGTGAAAAAAACTTATCCCGGCTTTTGGAAGGAACTCAACGAACTTAAAAAGAAATTCTCGGAAAAAAACATTATTTTAACCGGAATGCGCGGAAGCGGAAAAACCAAACTCGGAAGACTCCTCGGGCGCTTGCTTGGCAGACGTT
>JBBUCQ010000004.1:0-1444 GCA_038057715.1 Patescibacteria group bacterium
GCTTTTTCAAAAGCCGCCGGTTCGGAGAGCGACGGAATTTTCCCACGTTCGCTTTGTTCAGCCGCTTCGCGTAATATTTTTTCAAGCCGTTCGCGTTTAGAAATTTCGCGGCGTTCAGTATGTTCCGTAATTAAAGGCACGAACGCGCTTACCCCGATTTCCGTTCCTTTTTGCAGAACCAATTCAAATAATTCCATTTTTTTCGGCATTGCCTGATAAAGACTTAGAGAAATTTCGCTCTCCGCGGTATTTTTGCGTTTTTCCGTTATGCGCGCGTGAGCATTATCTTTATTTAATTCTTCCAGCATGCACAAATATTCAAAACCGCTGTTGTCCAGCGCAATAAACTTGTCTCCATTCCTCATGCGTAAAACCCGCTGCATTTGATAAATAATATCCGGATTTGAAATGAATATTTTGTTACCGGAAAAGCTTTCGGATTTTAGAAAAAAACGCTGCATGACTATAAGTTACGAAGTTCAAGTTCAAATGTCAAAATTTATTAGGTCAATTAGACCGATTAGTCATTGGGAATTTTAATTTTATCCCTTTCTTCTCCCGTCAGCTGATCCAAATACTTTTCAGGCAAAGAACTCAAAGGTATATATTCAAGAGGTAAATAATCCAGCGGATCCGCGTATACGAAATTTTGCAAAACTTCAAAATGCAAATGAGCGCCTGTTGTCAGCCATCCTGCCCCTTTTGTTCCAGGAATACCGCCTGAAAGCCCTATAACTTGCCCCTGTCTCACTATTTCTCCTTCCGTAACGGAAATTTCGGAAAGATGCCCGTAAAGAGTCGTGATTCTGTCGGGATGAGAAATAATCACATAGCTATATGCAAAACCGTTATCTACAACTTTACTGACGACTCCGTTTGCCGCAGAGCGAATGCGCGATCCCGTAGGAAGACGAATATCTATCGCATTATGCGGAATGCCGAGAGCTTTTTGATACGCCGCGTCACGGAAAAATGCCGTTAATCCAAGAGCGGGGGATACCGGCCAGCTTAAAGATTTTTCTTGCGAAGTTAAAAGTGATTCTCCGTCACCCAATTCAAGTTCCGTATCAGCTATTTTATAGGAGTCCGGATTTTGTTTCATTTCGTCTAACTTTGTTTCAAAGAACGAATAATTTTCTTGTAAGCGTTTAATTTCAAGAGACACTTGGACTTCTTCTTTTTTCGCAAATTCAAGCAGAGTTTCATAAATTATTTGTTTGCCTTTTGTTTCTTGTAAAAGCCTTTGCCGCGAAATCTGCGATTCCGTCAGATTCTTTTTTTCGCGCGAGAGCATTTCTTGAACATCCAGCAAACTTCTTCGTTCGGATTCTATATTTTGGCGTTGTTTATTAAGATTTTCCTCCGACTGCATTATGTTTTGCGCCAATTCTTGACTGAAATTCTGAAGCAAAAATAAATATTCATTTTCGCGCAGAGTTTCTCC
>JBBUCQ010000004.1:1544-16101 GCA_038057715.1 Patescibacteria group bacterium
GATTCCAATTTCCCGACCGTTACACCCGATTCATTTATGCGTTTCTGAAGAGATCTGATATTGTTTTTCAAAAGCCCTATTTCGCCTTTGGATTGTTGTAATTTGGATTCAATTCCGAGTAGAAAATAAGCGCCCGTTTTTATCTTTCTTTTTATTTCATTTCCCAAAAACTGGTTGGTTTTTTCCGGATCATTCGGAAGCAAATTAAGAGAAGGTTCAGCGAGCGCCGTTTGGAATATGAAGCCGCTAAACAGCGCCGAAATGACGCAAATCAAAGATATTTTCAGTACAATTTTATTCATAATAATCTACAAATTATACCAGAAAATGGTCAATTTGACAATCCTGCCCATATAAAATACCTTGCAAAAGCTCTTTTAACCTTATAATATGCAAAAGCTATGGCACACAAGAAAGCTGGTGGGTCTACACGTAACGGTAGAGATTCGCAGGCAAAACGCAGAGGAGTAAAACTTTTTGGCGGGCAGGCGGCAAAAGCCGGTTCAATTATAATCCGTCAAAAAGGCACGAATTTTTTCCCGGGAGAAAATTGCAAAATGGGAGTTGATTTTACGATATTCGCTCTTACAGCCGGTAAAGTAGGTTTTAACGAACGCAAACGTACGAGTTTTAACGGACAAGTCAGGCGTGACATTTTTGTATCGGTCAAATAAACATCTATGTCAGACATGGAATTTTTCAGCCCCGGCGAAGCAGGCGAGTCGTATGATCCGGCGGCTTTTGAACGTTTCAAACAACAAATGAAAGCGAGTGCGGCTTTTATTGCCGCGGCAAGAAAGTCCGAACAGAAGCAAAAAGAAAAAGAAGACAAGCTCGCGAAAATTCTGCTGAAATTTATCCAGACAAATCAAAAAAGCGGAATACTTATGCTGGCCGCAAAATTGATGGAAGAAAATATTCCGCCGAGTTTTATTCTTGCCATAATTCTGCTTGGGAATGAGGAGATTCAGGCGGAATTGAAGAGAGAAATTTCCAGTTTGGCTCAAATTGAGGCTCCGAAAGCTGAAAATTCTGCTGAGACGAGAGAAGCGGGGGTAAAATCCCAATCAGATACGAGAGAGGCGAAAATTCCTTCGGAATTTTCGCTAGCCGCAAAGTTTGAAAATCCCGCTTTATCGCTCAAAGTGAAAGCTGAAATAGATTCGTGGGGAAAATCCATTTTTGAAGCCGGTTCTTCTGTCCCTTTCCGCGTTCTTGAAACAGCGCTGAATCCGGAAGGCAATATTAAAAAAGTTGTTATTGATTGCACTGCGAATGTTTTGGACGATTATTTGGCAAGCAACAACATGCCTCAAGTGGAATACGATACATGTTTCTCTTTCTGCGAGTTTTTAATGCGCGGAATTATGCAGGCGCTCAAAAAACAAATAGAAAATCAGAAAGAGCTGAAATAATGGGGTGTCCAAAGAGGATCGAACTCTTATCACCCCGGCCACAGCGGGGAGCTTTGCCATTAAGCTATGGACACCATGATTTTTCCTCTTTCTTCATCATAATGATGTACCAGAAAATGACAATTATGGCAAAGCCATGTTAGATTTTTTAGTTGGTTATTTATTTTATTGGAATCTATATGGTGTACCAGCAAAACTCTAAAATCTTTAGTGCCGCACAATCTGCATATTTTGGGGATTTTATTACGTAATAGAACACTGCGATATGAGCTTTTGCCATGTTTCCAGTTCGCATGTTTTTCGCCTATAAATATAGAATTTCTCCATTTTGTTTGGCACGATTTACTGCAAAAATATTTCTTGCTTTTTGATTTGCGTAATATTTTTGGAGATTTATAAGTTTTTTTATTACAAATGAAACATGTCATAATCTTCCCTGTTTTTAAGCCTTGATAATGACAGGTTTTGGAGCAATATTTGCCACCACCATTTTTTATCCAAGAAGGTTTTGCATAAAATGTTTTTTCGCAAATTTTACACTGAACGACTGGCATATGGCTACAATATCAATTGAAATGAGATAAAATTGCAAGTACAATTTGCCTCCATGGGATTAAACCACATAGAACCAGGGTATACAGATGAAGCGGCTCCGTTTATAGAGGAAAATGGAGGGAAAATTGGCGGACTTTCATTTATCAAAGCAAAAGACCCTAAATTGGCAGAACTTGTACCAGATACCGTGATTGTCCCGCCTGATAAAGATGAAATAAATGAAATACCATTCGACATGGATGTAATAGTAAGGGCTTCGCACAAAAATGATTTCCAAGGACTCGTTGATGTTCTCAAGACAGAGGTTGTTAAAAGAGGTCCGGATATGGTGAAGAGAATTAATGAAGCTATAAGACTTATAAGAGAGGCATGCAAATCCGGCGAAGTGATGGAGTACGGGAGGTATGAAAATCCTGACTTTGATGGCGAAGTCTCGATTGGCATACAGCCTTTTTTCAATTTTCCGATTGCTTCAGTTATGGAACATCCAAACCAACCGGAAACTTATATTGTTTCGCATGTGGTTAAAGGCGGGATTCCGGGTTTTGGAGTAGCAGTCTCCGATAGTCATGTATCTAAAATCTTTAATAATAACGGAGAAGAATTGAATAATTTCGTTTCACATTGTTTATATGAGCCAAATAAGCCAAAACGAATAATAGATGCTTATAGACAAGTGCAAAGATTGGGGCTACTAAGAGACGGATTTGTGCCACAGGTTGAGTTTGGAGACGAAATGTATGGTGATGGACTGAAAATCCTTCAAATTAGGGTTGGTGCAAGAAGAGAAATCGCTAGTTTTACGCTTGATAATTGGTCACGTTATATTGATCTTGTTCTCGGGGTGACAGAGGGCATGGAGTTGCCATTATTTTATAGTTGTCATTATGATGATTTAGGATTAACGCAGGTAGTAAATGATAGTAAATTTCCGTTCGCCTTTATGAGAACGTGGCATATGAGACGTATGTCACTTGATTTTAGACCAACTAACATGGCTGTTTATCTTGCTAATTTCTCATTTGGTTCAGGACATCCCGGATTGGAACACAATCAACTTTCACTTATTCAAAAAGCTGAAGTATCTGTTTTTGAAAAGAAATATGGATGTGCCTTTGAAGATTTAGACAAAGGTGGTCATGTAGACGAAAGGTACGATAAATATCCGCAAATCCCGGAAGGATTTACGGGAGATAAAGTAAGAATAGTTAGTGACGGAATACACGCACTGGTTGAGTTGATATAGTTCTAGTATTTGTGGAACAAAGAACACTTCGCTCGTGTTCTAGCCAAAGAGCTTTCCCCGAGTAAAACGGAGAAAGCTTATTTGGGTTGACGTGTACTGACGCCAAAGCCTCGGTATCGTCGTTGGTAATAAAGAAATTACATAGAAGTCACCGGCAAAACCGTCACATCGTAATTTCGCGCTAAAACGTTAATATCTATTTCTTGATTTTGCGCCGCCATACCGTATTCTTTTCCAAAAAACACAAAAGATTTCATAAATTCATATTTTTGTTTAAGTACCGGATTGAATTCGGCGAGAGTTCTGAATTCGGGGCCGTGCAGTCTGTAATAAGTGTATGTTTCCGCAAAATCTTCAAAAGGGTCTGTTACGGCATATGTAGATACGAAGTCCAATTCGGTTGCGGACGGCTGTAGAATTTTATTATTGATCCAGCTTATGCGATAGAAAGCGGAGCTCGGATCGTCAGCTAAAACAGGATCTTCAAAATCATAAAATCCGCTTTGATTAAATTGATCGCGCCCGGCTAAAAATCCTCCGTCAACGAGATGTCCCACTTCGTGCACCAAAACCGAGCTTAATTCTTCGTCGGTAACATTGAGGCATCGTAAAATAATAGCGCCGTCTCCGCCAAGTCCGCGCCGTCCGGTTTTTGCGTAAAAAAGAGTAAGTTCGTTTAATTGCTGTCTATGTTCAGCCGGTAATTTTAATAAAGTTTTGTATACGATTGATTTACATTTACTGCTTGAGGTCGGAGTTGATTTGCTTGCCGGAGTGTGGTCGGTTCCAGGTCGGAGATTTATACCGAGTTTTTGAAGTTGACCGGAGTAATAAGTGTCAATTGTCGCCGCCGCATTTTTTTGCGCGCTTTTTTTCTTGGGTTTAGTAGTGACTGCGGATTCTCGCAGTTCTGTGTAGGTTGTATTTAACACGGAATTTGTCGTTTCCTGCCCTGTTTTAACCGGAAAAGGCGAAACAGCAGATAGCGTCATTAAAATCGCCACAAACCCTGCAAGATGCTTTAAATAAGCCAAAAAAGCCATATATGATTAAATAAAGGGTGTGAGCATAGCAAGAGGGGACTAATCTGTCAAGGGCAAATTAAACCTAAATTTAGGAAAAAATGGGTTTGGGAAAGACGCCTGCGAATGTTGGCAGGCGTCGGAAAAGAGAAGTGAGCCTATAGCAGTCCCTGAAAACGGGACGCGTATGTGCTACGGCTATGCTTGGAGGGAAGGGAAGGAGGGAAGAGGAGAGGCGGGGGTGCTAGGTGGCAGCGGCGGGGCTCGGCGTTAAGAAAAAACGCCGAGGAGTAGCCATCCGATAGCGAAAATGGCTCGTTTGAGCCTTTTTCGCTTCAGGTATGGGTCGAGCACCCATGGGATGATTACTATCACCCACAGGCACTCAACCACCCACCACCAGGCAGTCATAGGGGAAAGATCCCCGAGACAGCCTCTCGCGGTGAATGACATTAGCAGGCAGCCGAGGCTACCTATGTAGAGCACATAGTCGTCCCACTTCCAGTTGGAAGTGAGACGGGTTGCGCACCATGCTACCAGAATGAGTATCCAGACCAGCAATCCTGCCAGTCTGGACAGTTGAGTTCTACTACCGCCCTCGTCGGGCGGTAAGGATTCCCCCCCGACCGGAGTCGGATCGGGGAGCGAGATTCCGCCGCCGTAGTCAGTGACGGAGGTTGCGGACGTTGTTGGGGCGCTGTTGAAGCCGCCCCCGAAAAATACCCCAATCGCGATCGCCAGGGCGACTAGAACCAAACAGCCCAGGATAATCCCCTTCATGTCCTTGTCTCCTAATTCTAATGAGATGGAATCCGGAAAGCCGACAGCAACACACCGCCAGCCTAAAGAAATATTTCTAAACGCACGATCTTATGATCTTGCGTCCCAAACCAAGCATAGCTGTCAAAGATCAAACTTTCAGAAAGAAATTATTATACATTAAAAACAACGGTAGTCAACGCCAAGTGCAAAGAATTTGACCTTAACTTTTAACCCGCGCAGAATAATACAAATTCGCCAAAGTGTCCTTAAATTTCTTTTCAAGATCTTTTGCGGATTTATTTTCAACAATAGCTTCATCTATTAATGCAGACGCATAAAAAGGTACAGCGCGATTTTGTATAAATTTAATTATGTCTGGATTAAATTTATCTTCATCTTCATTCTCACCACATTCATCGTCGCCGTGATCCCATTCTATACAATAATTATTGTCGCCTATGCCTAAACCTTTGAATTTATTCGCAATTTCATGCGTTAATTTCCTAAACAATGTTCTTTTTTCTGTAAGTTTTATATTCCTTTGATTTTCAATACTGGGAACGGGTTTATGAAATTCCGGCGTTCCTGTAACGATATCCATCCAAGCGCTTTTTCCCCAATCCGCCATGCTTCTGAAGGCTCCTCTGTCAAAACATTCCCTGTATAACTCATGCATTGCTTGTTTATGCTCTTCATATAAAGCTTTTTCGCCCCAGCCGTTTGTGATTGCTTTATAAAACATTGCTTCTTTTGTCGCCTCCGCCATAGCTACAACCAAATTAAGTTCAGGATTTTTTATTTTTCCCCACGGTTTATCGTCTGCAAAAGGATTTAATTTGTCCCAGCTTGGCGCCAATTTATCCCAATTAAAACCCTCTGCATATCTAATTAGTGTTTGATCTTTAGCAAAAAATTCTTCATTGCTTATTTCTTCCAAGCGTTGGGCAATACGCGCTATTTCAGGAAATCTCTCTTCAAGCGTTTTTCCATTCTTAACATGCCTTCCCGGATCTATTGGTTTTTCCGATTCTTCAGCAACTTGTTCAGGCTTTGGCGGAATATACACCGTTGCTCCACCGCGCGCTTTAGCGTCATCATATGCCTCTTTAAGAGAGACTCCTCCAGTTTGCTCTAATGGTTTTATAAAAAGAGGAATTTGTGTCGCAGTATCATCTAAAAATTCTTTAATATTAGAATATTTATCTAGAATTTTTTGAAATGCGGCGAGAATTGTATAGATACCATGAGCTCCGCAAAGTTCATTCTGTAATTCGTAAGCTTCAAAATCATCACTGCCAATCAGTTCATCCAGTATAGTCCGTTGTTTTTCTATAATTTGAACGGTAGGCTTAGGAAGCCGGTCTTTTTGATTATTTAATATTTCCAATAATACGTTCGCTGATTCCTGTTTTTTTAGAAACGACCGTTCGCGTAAAGTATCAAGCTCTGCTGAAGTATTTTGGGGTAATGGACATTGTTCGCGCGATTTTTCAGGAGGAGCCATATCTTTTATTTTTATTTAAGCCATGCATCTTGCCATTTTTTTGAGTCATCAACAACAGATGGCACCGGTGGCAGTTCTTTTTTCTCTACAACGCCGTCCGCGGAAGCTTCTTCAAGCCGTTCACGTATTTTATTTGTTGCGAAACGAATTGTTTTAGTTCGTTCATCTTTACCCGCTTGATCGAGAGATTGCCATGCGGCATTTGACACATATTCGCCCGTAATCCCGTGCCATGCTCTCCATACAAGTTGATAAGTCTCGAGGGCTTCATCAGCAAGACCTAAATCTTTTACGCTTTCAAGCCCCTTAAAATTATATCTTTCAACCATGTCTTTAAATTCGTGGAATAAAGCTTTGTAATCTTTATCCGGATAATTAATATCTTCAAGTTTAACTAAAAATTCCTTAAAATGATCGGCAATTTCTTCGTCCGTGCCGTATTTAGCTATTTCCGCTGAAAGACCGCTAAGCTGATTATGGGTATCGTATATATAAGTTTGATAATTTTCATCAAGCTCGCTTGCTTGTTTCCCAAGCATAGAGGCTTCAAACATTTCTATTGCTTCAAATTTTTTATATTCAAGTGTGTATGCCCACTGATTTTGTAAAATTCTCCCATTTATGGCGCCTTCGGGATTTGTAGGTATAATCCACCATTTTGTTGTTTTAAAAGCTTCTCCCATTCTCGCGAAAAATCCTTCGCCTGCATTGTCAATTTGCGAGCGCAATATAATAAACTGTTTTGCGAAGGCGGATTCTTTAAGGATTTTTTCAGAAAGAGCATGGACGAATTTTTCGCCGCCTTTGTCCTTATCTATATTTAAAATTTCAGCACCACCGATGCCTCGCACAGCATCATAGAAATATAATCCGTCTTTGACGCTTCCGCTTGTTCCTACAACAGCAGTGAATTCAAGCCCTGCTATTTTGCCCTCAATCCACGGTTTGTCCGAAGGATCGCTCGCGGCTCCTTTTACAGTGCGGACAGTTATGTCAGTAATAGGCAAATCCAGAACTGCAGGTTCAAGTTTTTTGCCAAATCCTTCTTTAAATCGTTTCAAGACTTCTTCTTTTATGATAGCGTCGCGATGCGTTTCATCAACTTTATCAAAATCTTTTATTTCCTCCTTGCCGTCAAGGAATTTAAGTGTTTTTCTGTCTGGTTCAACAGTAAAACTTACCGGAATTATTTCTTCTTCTGGAAATCCAATTTCTTGATCAACAGTGTCATGCTTAAATTTAACATCATCAATAAACCATTTTTTCTCTGTTGCGACCCATCGTGGAGTTTTATCTTTCAGTGCTACGTCTTTTTTAGCTCGGTTTTCAACGAGAAGCTTAACTTCATTAAGGATCTTTTGGTTTAATTTTTCGGCATTTTTTTGGTTGCCGGTTATACCATCTTCAATTAAAAACTCCATTCCTTCAATTATCAAAACTCTTTTTTTATCGCTATCGCGTTCTTTTATTTCAAAAGGTGTTTCAGGGAAACCCATTATTGTGGCTTTATCAGGGGATGTTACATCCACTGCAAATTCGTCCGGCAAAACTTTTTTAATATCGTTTTCTTGTAGGGATGCAAGACGATTTTTCAAAAACAAAGCTTTGAATCCATAAAGATCGTATTCTTTATATCTTTCAGCCGCCCAAGAACCGGCAGGGGTGAATACTTTTTCATTCGCGACTTTCCATAGTTTGCCGCCTTTATCAACCGTCCATTCGCCAACCGCAGAGCCATAATCAACAGCTTTTCCATACGCCCATTTAGATCCTTCTTTTATGCCTTTATAACCGCGCCGCTCCGGTTCTTGCGCTTTCCAACCGGCAATTATTTCTTGATAATTTGTAGTCCTATATTCATTCACTATTACATCAAACAGAGTTTGTTTATGGTTCCCGAGAGGTCCGTTGAAATATTTTTCTTCAAAAGCGGCATCGGCATTTGCTTTCCATTCAGCGGTTTCCGCGACGGACGGTTTAACATATTTTATATTTCTTTCTTTCGCATCTTCTTCGCGTCTGCGCGTTTGTTCGTTTATCGCTGTAAATTGGACAAGATTTTCTATGATTTCATACAATGATTTTCCGTCTACTTCACCTTTGTAAAAGCCGAGTTGCTTCGGATCTATTTCTTTTTTGCCGGTGGAAACGCTGTTTAATTTTGCATCGCGGTAAAGTTCATATAAACGTTTGACATCAACATTTAAAACTTTATACATTGTGCGCAATTTTTCTTGATCTTCATCCATTCCATTCTTAATCGCAAAAGCTTTCATCACATTGTCATCTTTTAGTTCTTCTATATCTTTTCCCCAATCAATTCTTTGGAGCAGGGTTTTTCCGTCCGGCGAAACTTTTCCCGAAAGATAATTTATGCCGACTCCGGCGCCAAGCCAAAGAAGCGTTTTGGATAGAGTGGCTTCTTTCCAAAAAGGCAGACACCGGCTGTCTTTATATCTATGCAAAAGATAAATGGCGACTCCGACAGCGCCCAAAATTGCCGTTTTCCCCATTGCGTCTTCGCGCTTAAAATTCTTCATCAACGTTTTTACTCCTTCGCCGATCGTTTTCATCCCAAACGGTTTATTTTCCGCCTGCTCGGCGGTATCGGCTTTAAAACTTTTCTTTGCTTCAAAATGCTCTTTTAGAATTTTTGTCATTTCCCCAAGCACCTGATTGCTTTTCTTCCATTTCTCAACTTGTTCAGGGGTGCTTTTTTCCGGATCTAATTTAAGGCCTTCAAGAAATTCTTCACATCCTTCGCCCCTTGGGAAAATATCAATAGCAATGCCATCTTCAATAAAGGCGGCGATATCCCCTTGGTTTTTAAGCGTTTGCCAGTCTTCAAAATTAAACGGAACATCTCCGGCTCTTAATTCGGTTGCCGCTTCAAGCGTCGCAGTTAAAGCTTCAAAGCCGGTCGTTCTGGAAAATTTACGAAAAGTCTCAACATAATTTTTAGCAGGGCCTTCGCCGAGTTTGTCTTTGAGTTCTTGTTCGCGCACTTGCGCTTCAAGAATTGCTCTTTCTTCCTGTCCAGTTTTTAAGCCTTCTTTATGCCTTTCTTCAGCATATTTTAAATCTTCCGGAGTGGCAGGTTGGATGTCGCCTCCGCCTTCGGCAGGCGCCGGTTGCGGCTTGGTCTCAAAAACCAATCTGGCCGGTTTTCCGAAATTCACCTCAAAAATTCTGAATATATGCATGGTTTTGTGTTTATTTTTTATCTTTAAATTATACCAGAAGAGAACAGGGAAGTCAAAAGGTAAAACCTGGATTTCTAATGAGGTTCCGGTTCATTAGGGCTTGTTGATCCGGAGGAAGGTCTTTGTCATCTTGGTTCATCTCTTTCTCCTGCAAGAACTCTTAGTGCATCTTTTAGGGTTTTTACAACCGATCCATCTGTTTCTTTTGGTTTTCCTACTGCCGCATATATATCTTTGATAAAACTTTTTATTGTTTCTCTAATGACAGCCGGTTTATTTGTATTTCCTCGTTTAGGAAGAGATTTTAAATGCTGTTTTGTTTCTTCGGGGTGGTGGTGTGTTTCATCAACGTGATCAAAAAACTGTTTATTCGCTATTAAAGCCGCCCACTGATGTGGCTCTAGCCCGGCTGGAAGTTGATCTAATGCATGAGTTAGGCGTTCAATAACAATTTGTTCCAGATTGCGCACAAAATTTTCCAAGGTTGTTAAATCCTGTTTTCCAACGCCTCTCCATTTACCGCTTCCTCTTGCAGAAGTCGCTTCAAATTTTAAATATTCAATAAGCTTCACTATGTCTTCTGTAAGTACTCCCGGCGCGCCATTCATGTGATCCCTTATTGTTTCAAAATTAGAAGCTACCGTTAATCCGTTTAAAAATGGAAACTCGCTCAAAATATCATCAGCGGCTTGTCTCCTGCCTTCAAAAGCTAGAATCCGTTCTACTCTACTGGAATTATGCGGCAAGCCGTCAAAATCCACACTTTGAGAATGTACTAAGAAATCAGCAAAATCTTCTGCTGATTTTATGCATAAATAAACAACCGACGCGCCATCAACATTTTTAGGCGCAGGTATTTGTTTTTCAGCAGCTTTTTGGGCTTTTTCGGCTGATTTTGTTCTTTCTTCCTCGGCTGTTCTCCGGGCTTCTGCGTCCGCTTTTTTCTCCGCTTTTTCTAAAGAGTCTATTAGAGTTTGTAACTTGTGTTTAAATTGGGTGCCATTTATATCTCTTAATTCAGCTAAACTATTTTCCATTGCTGTTCTTTTTTCTTTTAGTTCCTTTTTTAATCCAGTAACTTCAAGTGGTGCCTTTAAAGCATCTTCCATCTTTTTCTCCGCTTCCTTGTAAACACGTGTATTTTTTTTTAGTTTACCAAGAACAGTTTCTAGTTCAATTAAAATCACAGGTACGGTAAATGAATATACGTCGCATGCGCGATGTAATTGCGCAAGGGAAGATTCCAAACTTATTATTATATCAGTTTGCGGTGAAGAATAGCACGAATCAAAGTCGGCAACGATTTTTCCCGCCTGTGGGATATCAGGTGTATCTGCGGAGACGGTAGGAACAGGCGGAGTTTCATCTTTTTTTACATCCGGCACAGGATAATATCCTTGATACACCTTTTCAAATAGATATAATTTGCCTTGTCTACATAAATGATGAAGATATCTAGCTAAAAGTTCTACTCCGGGTTTGCGACGCTCATCGGGATTAGAATGCAATCTATCCAAATTAATTCCTTCCTTTCTGCCATTCTTATTAACAAGGTCGGCCATTTTGTCTGTAAGATCATTTTGTTGCGGCTCTGCCAACCAATCTTGCATTTCGTAATAAGAAACCGGTTTTTTATTGCGATCATATATTTCTGTTTCACGAGAATTAGGCATATTATTGTTGATTAAAAGTTAAGGTGTATGACGATTCTTCTTTTTTTGATGCCCATGCTTTTGCCGAATAGGTAATTTTTTCTCCGTCTATATCCAAAACTAATATTACTTCTGTTTCATATTCATCCGAACCTACAGCATATGCATCACCTATAGTCACATCTGATACAGAAAATGAATTTGTTCCAACTGAAATTTTTGAATTCTTTATAGGCAAAGTTAATGTAATTTTTCTATCTTTTAATTTTGTTGTTGTTTGTAAATCTATTATTCTAGTTTTTTCTAATAATTTTGCATGTCCTTCGCGTTTAGATTCTTCCTGTGTAGCAGTTTCAGTTTGTTGTTTCACAGCTTTAGATTTTGAGAATTCATAACCTCCGTAGCCTGCACCACCAAGCACCGCTAATACTGCTGTTGCTATTCCGGCAAAACCAATTAGTTTCGTTTTTTTCGCGTCGTCAGCACGGGGGGGATGTGACGGTATTCTCTCTTTTATTACTCCAGGCATATATTTTAAAGTTAAAATGCACACCAACCATAGCTATAAAACTAGAACTTGTCAACTTTAAAATTCCATGCTAAAGTACGCCCATATGCAAACTGAAATTAAACAACTCCCAAAATCAGAATTACTCCTTACAATAGAGGTTCCGGCCGAGCTTTTGACCAAATTTGAAGATGAGGCGGCTCGCCGCATTTCGGAAGAGGTTGATATCCCCGGATACCGCAAAGGCCAGGCTCCAAAAGCTTTTGTTATAGCCCAAGTCGGGGCTGACGGATTTTTCCGCGAAGTCCTTAATATCGCTCTTCCGCGCAGTTATTTTGAAGTTGTTAAAGAGAAAAATTTACAAGTGGTTTCGCGACCCGACATAAAAATCCTTTCAAAAACGCCTTTAAAATACGAGGCGCGTGTTGGAATTATGCCGGAAATAAAGCTTAAAGGCTGGGAAAAAATAAAGCTCGCCGCAAAACCCGCGGAAATTACCGAAAAAGAAATAGATGAAGTTGTTTATGAAATGCAGAAATACAGGGCTACGTTTAAGCCTCTTGAGAGGGAAGTGAAAAAAGGGGATCGCGTTGAAATTGATTTTCAAGGGTTTGACGAAGGCGGAGCGCCTTTGGAAAAGACAAAAAGCGCGAATCATCCTTTATTTATAGGCGAAGGAACGCTTATTCCGGGTTTTGAAGAAGAGCTTGTCGGAATGAAAACCGGCGGCAAGAAAAAATTTCCGGTTAAATTTCCGAAAGATTTTCATCATGAACCTTTAAAAGGAAAAATGGTGCATTTTGAAGTTGAAATGAAACGTGCCGAAGAAACGATTTTGCCTGAATTAAACGAAGAATTCGTTGAAAAAATAATGGGAGAGAAAAAGACCGTTCCGGCTTTCCGTGAAGCATTAAAGATCGATTTAAAACGCAGAAAAGAAATGGAAGCGCGCAAACAAAGGGAAAACGAACTTTTGGAAAAATTTCTAAAAGAGGCGAAGTTGGATGCGCCGCCTGTTCTTGTTGAAGAAGAAGTTGATTATATGATTGCCGATTTAAAGCGAGAAATTGAAGGCAAAGGGCTTAAATTTGAAACGTACATGGAAAAAATGAAGAACGAAAAACGCGATATGAAAAAAGAATTTGAACCCGAGGCGGAAAAACGCGTTCGCGTAAGGCTTATTTTGAATTTTCTATTTAAAGAAGCCAAGATTGACGTGACGGAAGAGGAAATAAATACTGCGGCGCAAAGATTGTCTGCTGTGACTCCGGAGGCGGATAGAGTGAAATTAGCCGAGCAATTGAAATCCCGCGGTGAAGTTTATTTAAGGCTAAAGAATAATTTAATGCTGGAAAAACTTTTTGCGAGATTCCTAGATTGAAGGTGAGAAATCCCGCAGGCATATTGTTACGCAAGACCAGCTTCGGCGGCATAAGCTGTAATCCCATCATCCCGCCACGCCTCGCCTCGTCGCTCGCAGGTTGGTCAGCATTTAACTTAAACAAACAACAACCTGCTCGCGGCGTCTTGCTTAAACAATATGCCTGTGGGATTTCTTGAAAAGATATCTAATAGATAGTATATTATTCCCATGAAATCATTTTTTCTTATAGGGTCAATTATTTTTACGGTTTTTATCCTCATTATCGCCTTCCAGAATTTCGGGGCGAATTTTAGCGGTTTTACAGTATTTTTCAGCGAAATAGATGCAAACGGGACGATTATTGTATTTATGGTGGCTTTACTCGGAATATTCGCCGGAGGATTTTATTTCGGATTTTTAAACAGTCTTTTGAGGGGTAAGGATGAAGACGAAGAGCAACCGGGAGGGATGGCATAGTATAAAAAATTTATACAATCTTTTTGCGATTAAATTAGAATAAGATTTTGGATTTATGAAAGCTGATTTTTGGAGTTGATTTTAACGCCAAAAAGGCGATTTTTGCTTTTAATAGAGGTTTTAATAGATGGTTGGATAGTTAAATAGTCAAGTTTAATTGAACACATTTTTTATATATTCTATTGACGGTTGATAAACTTTTTTATACATTAAGAGCCACCTGTATAAATTTAATACTCAAATGTGTTAAAGCAATTATTCACATCTAATACCAGAATAAAGCTCTTGGAGACTTTTCTTCTCAATCCTGACGGAGAATTCTTCATCCGTGAACTTACGCGCAAGCTTGGCGAACAAATTAATTCAATCAGACGAGAACTCGGAAACCTGAAAAGCCTTGGATTATTGCGTTCCCGTTTTAAAAACAGAAAGAAGTTTTACATCGTAAACAAGCATTACATTCTTTTTAACGAACTGCGCTCTATTGTAGTGAAAGCCTCTACCACTTTAGACAACCTTTCCAAACAGCTCCAGAAATTCGGAAAAATAGATTTACTCGTGATTTCCGGCATTTTTCTTGAAAAGAATTCTCCGGCCGACCTTTTTATAGTCGGGGAAATCAATAAACAGGAATTGGAAGACTTTATAAATAGAGAAATGGAAATGAAGCGTCCTATTAAAATGAGCGTGATCTCAAAAGAGGATTTCATTTATAGGCTTAAAATAAACGATAAATTCGTTCGCGACCTGGTTCGCGACCCCGAAAATATAATTGCTGTAAATAAGCTTGAAAAGTATACGGAAGAAGCTGTATAGTACCCTTCGTGATTCAAGACTTTGATAAAAAATC
>JBBUCQ010000005.1:0-2543 GCA_038057715.1 Patescibacteria group bacterium
TTTTCAACATTAAAATTCCTCTCTTCTTTTCTCATAAGGCAATAAGCTGAAACGCCCAAAAAAGCGATGCCGTTATAATCAAGCTCGCCTACAAATTCCGGTCGGATAGTGCGGCGCGACTTCACGTCTTTTGCCTTTAAATAGGTTATTTCAAGATTTTTACGTGACGTAATCGCCTCCCCTATGAGCCTTACTTTATCCTCCGTTGAGAGCCGTTTAGCGGACTGGGAATATTGATACTTTGTAATGAAACTGACAATCGCCCAATCAAGCCACACATGTTGCGGGAGAACCGGTTTTTTTAGAACAATTCCTTCCAGACTCGTTGCGCGGGAGAGCGCAACATACATCTGTCCATGCGCAAAAGTGCCGCGACCAATATCTATAATCAATTTATCAAACGTCTTGCCCTGTGCCTTATGAATAGTCACCGCAAACGCAATGCGAAAAGGAAACTGAATGAAAGAACCGACTTTTTTTGAATCAATTTCTTTGCCTTTAAGATAAAAGTGATAGACATCCCATGTATTGCGGGTAACAAAATATTTTTTACCATCGGATAATTTCACTTCAACCTCTTCCAGTTCTCCTCGTCCATCTAAAACGATGCCGACAATTTGTCCGACAGTGCCATTTACCCACCTACCGCCGGAATCATTATTAAGCATCATGATTTGCGCGCCTTTTTTAATTTTCATTACAAGCGCGGCAGGCAAATAGGACTGCGGGAAATCCCCATCCACATACCCTTCAAGAACAGCTTCTTTACCCGGCAATTTTCCCATTTCTTTTTCATTTATTTTATCGGCATCGGCATTCGTACTTGTTAGTGATATATATAACTCGCCTTTCGGTGGCTCAAAATCCGGATCATGCCGTTCGTTAATTTTTTCATAATCACGAGGCTCCGCCGTTTTATTCCTGATTGCATTAAGAAGTTTGATAAAACTATCATCTTTTTGACGATAGACTTTTTCCAATTCTATAAAATCCATTTCAAGTTCGCCAAAAGAACGGGCGCTAAAAAAATAGGGGCTCTTATACAGTTGCGAAAAAGCATGGCGCTCCTGCGACATTACCACCGGTGGCAACTGATAAAGATCACCGATAAAAACCATTTGTACACCGCCAAAAGGTTTTCCTTTCTTCGGTCCGTGAAGTCGCAAAAAAGCATCCATACAGTCAAGCAAATCCGCGCGCACCATTGAAATTTCATCAATGACAATGACGGTCAGCTTTTCGAATAACTTTCTTTTCTCGTCGCTGATGCGTTTTTTTATCTTCCTCAACGTAATATCCGGACCGAATCCGAAAAAGTGGTGAATCGTCTGACCCTTTACATTGACGGCGGCAACACCGGTCGGGGCAAGAATCACAACCGGTTTTTCTGATTTTGAACAAAAATAATGCAGTAGCGTGGATTTGCCCGTTCCCGCTCTACCGGTAATGAAAAGATTTTTCCCTGAGCGAATTTTGTCCAGCGCCCGGATAAAGTACTCATTGAGTTCAATAGAAGGGTTATTATTCATAAGGGCACCAATTCTCTCGTACTTCCATCTTAAAATCCAGCAAAATTATTTCTACTGAAAATTATAGTATAATGACCCTATGAATATATTTGAAAAGGTTTTTCGCGAATTAAATAAAACAAAAGTGGATTATTTGGTTGTTGGCGGCGTTGCCGTAAATCTCTATGGTTATGTCAGATTTACCGGCGATCTTGATTTGCTCGTATTGTTGAATGAAAAAAATATTCAAAAAATGGATAAAGTTATGAAGAAACTTGGATATTACCCGCGACTCCCCGTTTCTATTTATGAACTTGGCAAAAAGGAAAAAGTTAAGGAGTGGTTTAAGAAAAAAAATCTTAAGGCATTTACTTTTATGCCGCCTCAACATAATCCTCTTGAAATAGATATTATCATTGAAGAATCACTAAAATTCGATATCATAGCAAGGAATAAAGTTGTAAAACAGATTGAAAAAGTTAGAATACCCGTTGTGTCCATAGATCAACTACTCAAGATGAAACGCAAAGCCGGACGTCCAAATGACATACAAGATATTAAGGCTCTTCTAGCGCTAAAAGGATTATGAATAAAAAATCCCAACCAAAACTTAAGTTTGATATTGAAACGCTAAGACACTGGAAGCACACCTCTACGAAGGGGAAGCTTGAGTGGCTGGAAAGCGCATTACGATTTGGGAAATTGAAGAAGTTCTAGTATTAAACAACTTTCCGACTTATAAAACTGTAAATTCATACGATAAACACGCTTTCAGTGACCCATGCGTGTTTTAATGGAAATAAAACAGCCGACGCAACAGGGTCTTAAATCCGCAAGTTTAAGCGCACGATCAGTCCAACCTTCTTTCCTTACTATTTTCTCACACTCGTCGCACCATGCCTCAAGATCGTTTACAATATCTGCCGGTACATTAAAACCAACGGAAGCACTTTCCGCCGTGCACAAATGTATACATACGATGGCGGTTGCTTCTTTTTCATGCAGAGAACATACGGTTTCATTTTCACTCATAGG
>JBBUCQ010000005.1:2643-4501 GCA_038057715.1 Patescibacteria group bacterium
CCGATTTTCTTTTCCGAAGAATAAGGAATAACTTTGTGATTTCCTGCGATATCTTTAATTTTTTGAAGTTGCCGCGCGTACTGCGATTTTTTGATTTTATCAACTTTATTTGCAACTATAATAATGTCCTTTCTTTGTTCTTCCAGACCGCGAAGCATTTTCAGGTCAATCTCCGTCGGACCCACATTTGCGTCCAGTATGAGCACAATTTTCTTTTGAACATAGCCCGAATCAAACAAGTACCAGAAAATTAATTTAAGAAGGCTTTTTTGTATTTCGCGCGAGGCATGAGCAAAACCATATCCCGGAAGATCAATTAAATAAAAAGATTTATTTACGAGAAAAATATTTATTTCTCTGGTGCGTCCCGGAAAAGAACTTGTTCTAGCCAGCTCTTTCTGTTTCACCAAAGAATTTATAACGCTGGATTTCCCCACGTTTGAGCGTCCGATAAAAGCGATTTGGGGAGTTCCATCTTCAAACACTTCATCGGTTCCTACCGCGCCTTTTACAAATTTTGCAGATGTAATATTCATATTAAAGCCTTTACCGACTCATTGCACATTCCCCTGCATCTCATTATTTCTTTAATCCTAACCGTCATCATTAAAGTCTGAAATTTGATTGAAGTATACTCCATGCGTGAAGGAATAATGATTTTTCCCCATCCGGCAGAATTATCAAAATCATCTCCCCCAGCGGCATTTTCCATAATTCTTTCCCTCATATGTCCAACCAAAGCCTTATCGGTTGTCCTCACCGCAGTCTCTTCCAACACAGCCCTATCCATATGCAGATTATGAGATCCCAGAAGCATAGCATCATCAGCAATGGCAACTTTTCCATGCACCATCTCTGGAGTCAAACGCACCGACAAATGGTCCGAACCATCAACTTGTCTAATCAGCCTTTTTAAAAAATGCAGATTTCTATAATGATGAGAATTCGCCTTGGCCGGCAAAACAACAACAGTTTCAACACCCCTTCTGACAATGTCAGTAATTTTATTTATATAGTCCGGATGCCCTAAAAAAGGCACTTCTATGAATAAAGACTCTCTGGCTCCATCTATAAATCTCAACACATAATCATGTAAGGAATCGTGCAAAAACTGAAACGGGGAAGAATCTTCTTCATCTTTTTCTCCGGACAACAACCGTAACAATTTTGAACATTCTCTCTCATCAACCACCTTCAACATATAATCGCGCCAAGGTTTTTCCCCCTCATTCCCCCTAAATTCATCACCAAAACCAACACCTCCCACATAAGCAATTTTCCCGTCAACAACAATAACTTTTGAATGATCATACAATTTAAAATCATCAATAATTTCACTGTTGGAATGTTGTACAAGTTCATTTTTAAGAGGATTTACCAACTGGGAAGATACTCCACCGTTCCCATAAAATTTTGAAAACATAAGACGTGATTGAGCGTAAACGGTCTTCAAGGAATGAGTATTAAAAATACTGTCACTCTCCGGTTCATCATGAAAAAAACTCTGACCGGTTCTTTCTCCATACTCATGAAAAGCACCTATTCTGTCTTTATGAATATAAACTTTCACTCCCCTTTCCATTGCCTCCAAAAGAGATTCGGCAACTCTTCTTCCGGTTTCATCATTTCTCCAAAGAAACTGTTTAATGAGGATAAAATCTTTAGCTTCGGCTATAACTCCCTCCATATCCTGAAAAAATTCAACACCTGAATTAAGGATTTCGTTCATATTTACATAATACCGTTGCTTTCTCTATATTATAAGTATAAACTTCAGCCCATTAAGCCTTAACAATAAACAAAATATGCCTTATCACAGAGACAACAGAACCGGCGGGAATAGCGGAAAAAAGTACGG
>JBBUCQ010000006.1:0-2064 GCA_038057715.1 Patescibacteria group bacterium
GGGACGAGTGTGCTAGGGTTTATCGGGCGAAGCCACCGCGAAGCGGGGCGAGCAAATGCGCTAGGGTACTTCGAGCGTAGCCACCGCAAAGCGGGGCGAGCGAAGTGTGCTAGGGGTCGTCGAGCGCTTGCCTATCGGTAGGCAGGTTAGGAAAAAAATTGCAAATTAAGCCCCATCTTGGTGGGGCTTTTTGTACAGGTCGGTCTTTTGTTTGATAGTTTGGGCGCGTGCACAAATTTCGTTTAGTCTGAATCAATTCAGGATTTGACGAATATAACTTATTGTTATGTTTTACGTCTGTGCGTACAGACGTAAACTGCAAGAATTTGATTCTGATGTCAATTCGCGCATGTAGAGGTTTAACCTGAAGTCTGCCCGGGCGGATGTAAATTGAAATAATGCCACGACAATGTCAAATTTTAGGCAATTTGCAAATTGGCTTATTATTGAATAATTCATACTTCGCGCGGACTTAAGAAACCATATTTCGTTAATATGGCAAAAGCCGAATCGATTCGGCTTCCTCTTTACAACACTTGCCTTTTAACCTGTTTTCTGCTAGAATTATAAGATAAAAAATAAACCACAGGCGAGCCCCGGAGGGGCTTGCTAATAAATAACGTTTTGCGTCAGCAAAACAACAACAATAAAAATGCCTGAAGAACAAAAAAAACCGGTAGTTGCAACACAGCAAAATGTACCTTCAGCCGCGCCACAGGGTTCGACGCCGGCATTGGTAGCTCCAGCCGCAGTCGCCACACAAAGTGTTGCTAAACCTGCAACCGAGCCTTCAGCATATAACCTTAATGCATCCGGCGCTTCCAAGGGCAAAACCAGCTTTTTGGAAAAATTAATTGCGATATCCGATAAAGACGGCAAAGGAGGCGGCAATGTTTTTACAAAAATATTTGGCAAGGGCGGAAAAATTTCCGCCACCGCCGCTGCCGGACAAAATCTTCCCTCCGTTATGCCGCAAACCGCACCCTCTCTTTCCGCTTTGCTCGGCCCAAAACCTCAATTTTCGGCACGCGCTTACGAAGAAGCGGAAAATGATCGCAAAAAAACCGCAAAATTATTGTTTCAATTTTCGCTTTTGGTGGTCGTTGCCGTATACGGATATTTTTATTCGCAATTAAATTCCAACTTCACATGGTTTACCGATCAGCTCGGTCCGAATGCCGCAGTAAAATTTGAGAGTACGAATAATGAAATTCAGCAAAAACAAACCGATTTAAATGTTTTTCGTTATAGAATGGCGCGACTTTGGCTTGATGAAGTTAATTGGAAAATAGACGCTTTTCAGGAACAGCGTGCGATTGCGACCCCGCTAAGCGGGGCCGCAGGCGGGGGAAAAAGAGCGGCGGCTGAAAAAGAATTCGTCGCTTTAAAAAATGATATTAAAAAAGACCTAAGCGAGGCGAAGAAAATTTTAAGCGCTCCGGTCGGCATAGATACTTTTTCTTTGCGGCCTATAAGTCCGGAAGAAAGGGAAGAATCTTATGAAAATCTTTTAAAAGAAAAACTGGGAAGCCAGAAATCCGCTTTATTCAGAGAAAAAGAGCCGAATCAATCCGAAATAATGCTTTTGGAAAACGTACTCCGGCTTATCGAAAATAAACCGTTCCGAAATACGATTGTTTTCGCGGATCTTGAAAAAATTTCCGATGATGAATTGGGATCTATGCTTGTTAAAATACGAAGTGAGGGGACAGACGAACTTTCGTCCATAAATAGATTGCGATCCAAACGTTTGGATTGGGGTGCCGTTTTGGCCGATATTTACAATGTAACGCGAAAAGCCGACCAATATTACGGTCAAGGATTTTTTAATACCGTCGGCGGTTTTATGTTTTCATCTTATAAATTTAATTCCGAAACGGGACGCATCAGTATGAGCGGAGCCACAAAAACTTCGGACAGCAAAACGTTCAGTTTTATAGCAAAACTGATTGAAAGCGTTGAACGTTCGCCGAAATTCAAGGATATAGATTTTCGTTCGTTTACAAAATCCAAGGACGAAAAAGGAGATTTTTCATCTTCTATAAATCTGGATTTTTCAATACA
>JBBUCQ010000007.1:0-4745 GCA_038057715.1 Patescibacteria group bacterium
CTGACAACCCCTGTTGCAACACTGTAAAAATATATTGCAATTTCTGTCAGGAAATACTAACATGACACCCATAATATGGAACGAACAGGACGAACAATTTATGACCTTGAAACCCCGGCGGTTTTGATTGATGTAAAACGTGTGCAACAAAATATAGAACTTTATCAAAGCATTGCCAATAAGGGAAGAGTTGAATTGTGGCCCCACGGAAAAACCTCAAAACTGCCGTTTATTTGGGATATGCAACTCAAAGCGGGCGCAACGGGTCTAACCGTTGCAACTGTCAGGGAAGCCGAAGTGGCAATGGCTCACGGACACACAAATATTTTCATCGCCTATCCCCACGTTGATCCAAAATCTCTAAAACGGATACAAGTCCTGGCTCAAATCGGGCAAGTAACGCTTATGGTCTCAAACAGAGACGGAGCCAGCATTGTTTATAATTTTTTTCACGCAAATCCTCCATGCCCGAAGATTTTACTTGCAATTGATACGGGACTTCACAGGGAAGGAATGCCGGCAAGAAATCTGAAAACAATTAAATTCATAGAAGAGTTACAAAACGGATTCAAGGATGATTTCCGCGGAATTACAACACACGAGGGGTACAGTTATAAAACGCGCCGACATCAAACCGTGAGATCCATTGCCTTGGCTGTACGCAAAAAAATGTCGGATATACAAAAAAGATGCAAAGAAAAAGGTCACCCTGTAGACACAATCGCAATTGGCGCAACTCCGACATTCGCGTTTTTTGAAAATGATCAGAAACATAAAATCACAGAAGCCCATCCGGGAAATTATGTATTTTTTGATGCCACCGGAGTTGATCTTGGCGTAGCGAAACCGGAAAACTGCGCATTAACCGTATTAGCACAAGTTATAGATAGGCATACGATAACAAGAATAAAAGACGGCAAACGTGAAAAAATTAGAATGGTTTATGTAAATGCCGGATCAAAAATCCTTTCCGGAGAAAAGCGTCCTCACGGAGAAGGAGGTTTGGCCTATGGAAAAGTATTTAGCGATCTTGAGGCTACGACTCTTAATCCAGATGCCTCTTTACGATCTCTTTCGGAAGAAATAGGATGGATGGAGGTATCTCCTGAAAAAATCCCAGCAATCGGGAAAAAAATACGTCTGCTCGCTCAACATGCTGGTACAACAATAGCTTGTAATCCAAGAGCATGGTTGATTGATGGAGAAAAAGTCATTGGTCCGGCAGTAATTCGCGCATAGAATATGAACATTTAGGAAAAGGCGCGTAAAAAGATTGCAAAAAAGTGAAGTTAATCGTATAGTATATTAACTCACCATGGAAATTCCAGCGTCCAGCATAGAAAAACTAGCTGAAGAACTGTTTGAAAAAATACGGTTGTATTCTAATTCCGATTTAAAAGTTCTTACAAAAGCTTATAATTTCGCTCGCCTTGCACATCAAGGTCAGCTTAGGAAATCCGGAGAACCTTATTTAATGCATCCTCTTCGCGCCGCGGAAATTTTGGCGCGTCTGCGCGTTGACGAGGACACCCTTTGCGCAACCCTCCTTCATGATGTTCCGGAAGATACATCAATGACGCTTAGCGAAATAGAAAAAAAATTCGGCCCGAAAATCGCGTATTTGGTGGATGGAATAACAAAATTGGAAAAAATCCACTATCGCGAACAAATGGAACAACGCCATATTGAATCGCTTAAAAAACTTTTCATACACAGCGCCGAAGATTTGCGCGTAATTTTAATCAAACTCGCCGACAGATTGGATAATATGCGAACTCTGCAATTTATAGCGGACGAAAAAAAACGCAATCGCATAGCGCGTGAAACGCTTGAAATTTACGTTCCCATAGCCAATCTTCTCGGTATAGGCGAAATTCGCGCTGAACTCGAAGATCTTTGTTTTGAACATTTGCATCCCGTTGATTACTCAAATTTAAAACGCGAAGTGGAAGAAAACACCGAAGAACGCAATTTTATTTTGGATGAAATGATGCGCATTACGGAAAAAGAACTTCGCAAAAATAACATAGAAGCCGAGCTTATCGGACGCCCGAAAACTCTCTATAGCATTTATAAAAAACTGCAAATCAAACAAACTCTTTATAACATAGACGATTTAATAGCCATCCGCGTGATAGTGCCCAATCGCAAAGAATGTTACGAAGTACTCGGCATGATTCACCGCATATTTAAACCGAAACGCGGCAGGGTTAAGGACTACATTGCAATCCCAAAGCCTAACGGCTACCAAAGTTTGCATACGACTGTTTTCGGCTTAAGCGGCAGTGTTGTGGAGTTCCAAGTACGCACACATTACATGCATCTTGAAGCCGAGTATGGAATTGCGGCTCATTATTTTTATAAACATTCGGATGAACGCGAACTCGCTTCTATCATGCAGCAACGCTCAAGCTGGGTAAAACGCATTCTTGAAATGCAAAAAGATCAATCCGACTCCAGCGGTTTTTTGGAAAATTTAAAATTGGATGTATTTCAAGACCGCATTTTCATATTTTCGCCGAAAGGAGACGTGATAGATCTTCCGCGCGGCGCGTGCGCGATAGATTTCGCTTACGCAATACATACCGATGTCGGCCGCCATGCCTCAAAAGCGGAAATAAACGGAATACTGCTTCCGGCAACCTCTACTCTTGCGACGGGAGATACCGTTAATATAATCACAAATCGCGATGCGAAACCCGAACTGGAATGGCTTAGCCACGTCAAAACTTCCCACGCCTCAAATAAAATAAAAGAAATTTTGGAACAAGAACCTTTGGAGAAAAAAATAATCGCCGGACAAAAAGCTTTGCAAAAAGAGTTTGACCATCTTGGCAAAAATTTTCTGGACGAATTGACGCCGAAAAAACTGAAAACCATATCTAAAAAAATAAAGTTCGCGGATCTTAACGAAATACTTGTAGCTGTCGGCTCCGGATCCCTCACATCTCACCAAATTATTTCAGCATTAGACGTAAACGATGAATCTTCAATAAAGAAAAAAAATATTACCAAAATAGGGATTTTATCCAGAATCGGACTGAAAATAATCGGAGACAACAGCAAAAACCAATTTCGCGAAATATTGCGAACTCTTAATTCAATACAGATACCAATCGTAAAATTTATAATAGACAAACCGTGGTATCTCAATAATCACAGATGCATTTTGAGCATAATGATAAAAAACCATGATGAACTGACAAAAGTTTTTGAAAATCTTGAACACCTTGAATGCGTAAAAAAAATTTCTCGTAGATTTATCAGTAGAAAAATTTGGTTTACAATATGCGCTCTAGCTACAATATCACTGTGGCTGTTACATCCGCTTGCGCTACAATTTGTAATCGCACGCCAGCCTTACTCCCAAACAGTGTCGGATATAATAATATATGGCGGGATTGTAATGCTTTTCTGGCTTGTATTTTATTTGAAAAATACGGCGCAACGCAGTTTCCCGGAACTTGAAGAAACAAAATATTATTGGCATTTTCTTTATATAATCAATACTTTCGCGCTTATTGTAATAATAAATGAAATTTTTATATTTAAAATACATACAAACTGGATTTTTATGCTAGGTCTAATAATCAGCATATACGCTTTACTGACGGTAAATTACACAAATTACAAGAAAAATCTTTTTATATAATGAATATTGAAAAGAAAAAAATATTGATTGGATATCTTTGCGCCATAGGCGCTGTAATTTTTTGGGGATTTCATCCCGTATTAATACGCATACTGATAAATCAAGGGCTAAATCCTTATATGATAGGCTCTTTACGTTTATTTATAGGCTCATTAATACTCGCTATAGTTCTTGCATTTCTAAGCCTTATTAAAAAAAAGCCATATCCAAAAGTAGCTTATTCAAAATTTTTCTGGATAATTGCGGTAAGCCTCGCGGCAAATTTTCTTCTTTTCCATAAAGGATTGGAATATACCACCGCTTCCGATGCAATTCTGTTGGAAGCTTTTTCGCCAGTAATAGTTCTTGTTATAGTAATGATCTTTTTTCAGCAAAAAATTAAACATTTTTTATATTATCCCGGTCTTCTGCAAAAAATACTTTTTGTAGTAATGATAGGTCTTGCGGGATCGGCTTTTTTGCTTATGAACAACGCAAAAGACCAAGTGATAATTTACGAACAAAAATTTATCGGGGACATCATAGAATTTATCGCGATGTTCGCATGGGCGCTTGTAATGATAGGCATGCATGAATATCATCAACGCGAAAAGGAAACAGATATTCTGGCCGCAACAGCTCAATTTTTATTTGTCGCGGCTGTGATTATGATTCCTTTTGTTCCTTGGGGAGAAATAACGGCAATATCAACCCAGCAATGGATGTGGCTTCTTGTTCTTGGAACATTTTCAACATGCCTGACTTATATTCTGTGGCACACAGCATCCAGATATTTGGATATATTCCCTCTTGTCGTGCTCTTTAATTTTGCCAGCATTTTTAATGTAATTACTGAATCGGTTGTGCTGAATACTCAAATATCATGGAAACTTTTTATAGGCGGCGCTTTGATTTTATACGCTTCCATGCGCGCAAAATTGCTGAACGACAAATATAAAATTTTGACGAAGGAAGAATCGCCGGGCGAGTAAAGATTATTCGAATTTTCGTATACATTCGGAAAGCGAAAGTCTGTTTTCGAAAAACGCGCGGGAAATTATAACGCCGGCCGCTCCGGTTCTTTGCATAATTTCCAAATCGTCTTCGGCTCCGA
>JBBUCQ010000007.1:4845-5978 GCA_038057715.1 Patescibacteria group bacterium
GGAAAGAGGATCGCGCGTTAAAACGGTCAATTGCTCTTTTTCGCCTTTATAATGACTTACGGCACTGCCTCCCGAAAGATAAATGGCTGGAATTATTAACATAATAAGCCCTCTTTATACATTAAACCTAAAATGCACCACATCTCCATCTTTCATAACATATTCTTTCCCTTCAACGCGCGCTTTGCCTTTTTCCTTTGCTCCGGCTTCTCCGCCGCACGTCGTATAATCTTCATATCCGATCACTTCAGCCGCGATAAATCCTTTTTCAAAATCGGTATGAATAACTCCCGCGGCTTGCGGAGCGGTCGCGCCTTGGAAAGTTGTCCACGCGCGCGCTTCTTTCGGACCTGCCGTAAAAAAAGTTAAATAGCCGAGAGTCCTGTATGCCGCATGTATAAGAGCAAAAAGCCCTGGTTCGGCCAGCCCCAAATCTTCCAAAAATACCTTAGCGTCGGATTCCTCCATTTGAGCAAGCTCTTCTTCAATTTTCGCCGAAATCGGAATAATTTCAGCGATCGGTTTAAGCCCGCACTCCTCTGCAAACTTCGTTTTATCAAAAGTTTTAATTTCCGATTCGCTGACGTTCGCGATGTATAAAAATGGTTTATCGGTTAAAAAATGCAAATCCGCAATCGCTTCTTTTTTCTCTTTTGTATCGGCAAAATCGTGAGCAATTCCTCCACGATCAAAATGTGATTTCAAATCCGACAGAATCGTGGCATACGCCGCAATTTTGGAATCGCCCGCTCTTGCCTTAGCTTTGGCTTCATTTAGCCTTTTCCCAAGCGTTTCCAAATCAGCCAAAATCAATTCCGCATGAATAATTTCAACATCGCGTTTCGGAGCAACATCTCCGTGAACGTGAATCACATTCGGATCAACGAAAGCGCGGACAACCTGCGCAATCGCATGACACTCCCGTATATTCGCCAAAAATTTATTACCGAGACCTTCGCCTTTGCTTGCGCCTTTAACAAGCCCCGCAATATCAACAAATTCAACAGTCGCCGGAACCACGCGCTCGGGCTTCACCATTTCCGAAAGACGCGAAAGACGCGCATCCGGAACCTCAACGATTCCAACATTCGGATCAATCGTACAAAAAGGATAATTCGCGACATTTGCTTTTC
>JBBUCQ010000008.1:0-8394 GCA_038057715.1 Patescibacteria group bacterium
GAAAGTTTTCAGCATTTGCAGTTCCGCCGTCATTATTTATGACTATTTTTGTAACAGTTAGAGTTGTCGGAGGCGGCGTTACGGGAATATCATCATTAATAATTGTGCATGTTTTATTTTCGCCGACTTTTAAATTTACACTGCCGGAAGCGGAACAATCACCTCCGATTGTTGAAGTATATGAAGGTGAATTGGTTTCACTTACAATATGAGTTCCCATTTCAGCGGTATTTTTTACCCCGTTTTTAACTTCTTTATTGTCAACAAAGAGAGGAAAGTTTTCAGCATTTGCAGTTCCGCCGTCATTATTTATGACTATTTTTGTAACGGTTAGAGTTGTTGTAGGTATCGGCGGAGGAGTAACTCCTAAAATATTTGCACTGCATTTATTATCATCCGATTTTATAGTAATGGAAGTATCCGCAACTGGCGTTGTTAAAACCGCAATTTTTGAATCTTTAGAGTCAATTGAAATTTCAGTAAAAGGTCCCGGATTTATTAATTCCCAAATGAATTTCCCCGGGAAATCCGCAGGATTAACGGTTACATTGAAAATTGTAAATAAATCAACGGTATTAAACGAAGATGGATAAACCGAAATGCTTTTGCATTCTTTTGCAGGCGGAGGAGGCGTGACAGGAATATCATCATTGGTGATTGTGCATGTTTTATTGTCGCCGGGGTTTAAACTTACACTACCGGAAGGAGAACAATCGCCCGTAATTTTTGAAGTATATAAAGAGGAACCGATTTCGCTTACGGGATAAGTCCCCGTTGCAAAAGTATTTTTTTCTCCGCTTTTAACTTCTTTGGCGTTAACGAAAAGTGGAAAATCTTTTGGATCCGCTTTTCCATCGTTATCATTTGTAACTTTTTTTATAACAGTTAAAGTTGCCGGAGGCAGAGGTGGCGGAGTAGTAGGAGGCGGTTTTTTCCAGATAGTTGCCACATTCCCGATTGGGAACCAGTAGAAAGTATGCGGTCCGCTTGGTGTCGTTATAACAGCCGTTTCGTAACCGGCTTTCGGTTCAATGTAGCACCACCCATTACTCGGATTAGTAAGATTTCCCGATTCATTACACCCTTTATCAAATGTTTTTTGATATTGTTCTTGGGTTTTAATCACTTTTTTGCCGTTTGGTTTTATAATTGCTTGATCCGCTATAAGCGCGCGTGAAACAGTTGTTGCGCTCCAAATTTGGCCGGCATTATTTTTTGTTGGCAGATTTATTGAAAATGAAGCGCGTCTATAGCTGTTATTCGGATTTGTTAAATCCAGCGTCATTGCCGGTACGCCGTCTTTGTATATAATGAAATTTTTGCCGTTATCGCCGTATATTCTAGGTCTTCCTCCATGATTAGCTGTTTTTGTGGCAAAAAACCAAGTTATTTTTATGGTTTTTGTTTGATAATTGGTTTCTTTTTGTATTTTTGTACCACCGTATAAATTTTCATCGGATTCGCCGTTGCAATATTTTAGAGTTTGAGGGATTTCGCCAGTATAGCCTTCCGGCGTTGGCATCCCTGTGCAGGTTATGTTTGCGGTATCTATATTATTAAAACCATCCGGTTTTATAGTGATTTCAAATCTGTCTAAATAGGATTCATAATATGTGTCCCCCGGATTCATATGGTTTGAATCGTTAAAATAAGCATGTTGATGTTTTGCAATCGGTATGCGTAATTTTTCGGTGCCGGGCTTCAAAGGATTTTCTTCAAGTTTTGGAGGATCAGGATCGTATTGATCAGGATAGAATAAATGCTCTTCGCAGTTATTTTTAGAGTGATAGTAAATTTGTGAAGTCGCGTCTTCTCCATATAGGTCTTCTTTAGCATCAGGATTATAAGGGAAAGTCGCCAGTTCGCATGTTTTTTTATATGTAGCGGCTGTATCAGCTTTGCTAACTTTCGCGTAGAAAAAGCCGGTTACAGCAATAATTACTGCAATCGTTAATAAAATTTTGATATTTATTTTTTGTTTAAACATAAATTTATTCTTCAATTCCTCCGGAAGGAATAATTCCCGTAGATGTTATTTTAGACTCAGGCGCACCTGAATTTGTTTTTACAAAATATATTCCGCTGACGATAAGCAATATTGTTATAGCGATGGTAATTAGTAATTTTTTAGACATAAAATGTATTATTCTTGAGAACCGCCGTAGGTGGTTGGACCGCCAGACGACGGATTTTCATTGCCACTATTGCTTGCTATTTCTCCTACTCCGGGCGCAGGTGCTGGTTCTACTGTAGTTTCCTCCGCAGTTGGAATTCCCGGTGGTGTCGGTTCTGGTTCTGGCTTTGGTGTTGGTTCTGGTGTTGGTTCTGGTCTTGGTTTAGGTTTTGGTTGTGGTCTTGGGCTTGGTCTTGTTTCTTCTTTGCGCGGGAGCGGCACAGCAACTCCAAGAGCGACATTGTAATCAGCGCGCGTATATACATGTTCCGCGCCAATCATTCCTTCTCCGAAACCTGCATAATAATCCATCACTTCTTTGCTTTCCACTATAAGCTTGAAAGTTTCCCTAACCAAACCCGTTATATTTCCGCATTCTTTATAAATTCCCATTGAAACTTTTACATCAATGGCTATTGAAAAATTTTCATCAAGCCTTACTTCTTTTTCGCCGTTTAATTCGGCTTGCCGAATTTTATCGCACCATCCGAGAAATTTTATAATAGTATCTTTATTCTGTGAAGTTATAGCGGCTTCGCCCCTTCCTTTCCTGTAATAATTTGTTAAATTTTTCATTTCTTCCGGAGTAAATATCACAGAAACAAGCGGCGCGAGCTTCAGAGCAAGAGGGGAGTTCATATTTTCGTAAATTGCATCTTTCTCGGATTTTTCATTTAGTCCTGGCACATATGTTGAAAGTCTCGCCACCCAAAAATCAGCAACTTCGCCCGATACGTCTTTTTTAGTTACATCAAGAGTTCTATTCCCGACAACGCCCCACTCGGGATTTATTTCTCTATAATTGTAAAGTTTGCGGATTCCCGTAATTCCGCTCATTCCGACAAGAGTTCCAAAAAGCGTGCTTTCCGTTACTTTTTCTCCCGGGGCGGTTATATCAATCCCTTTTAATTCTTCAATAATATAGTTAACCGCATCGGTTGTTTTTTTGTCTTTATCGGGATCATTTTTATAATATTCTTTTAAAATCGCAGTCATCATCGGGCGTTCAAAACTTTCCAGAAATTTCAGATATTCAGCTTTTGCTTTTTCCGGATTGCCACTTTTATGTATATTCTGAAAACTCGCTATTAAAAGAGCCATTATTGCGGCATTTGTTTCATATTCATTTAGATTCGGCGGACCCATGCGCGTGTTTAGGTCTTTAACAAGTTTAGGAAAATCTTCATCCCAATTTCCTACGGGCGGCGTATACCGCGGACTCTTCAAATCAAATCTTTCCGTAGTTAAAGCGCGGAAGTGATTTAAGAATTTTTTATCTTTAGTTAATTTTTCAATTTTCACGCGAATTTCCGGACGGATTTTTACATCAGCGTTTTCGCGTTCTTTCGCAATTGTAATGCTTTTAACCAAATCCTCGTGCGCTCTTTTAAATTCAGCGGCATCAACAAACTTCAACCGATCTGTTCTGTCTTCTTTTTTCCACCAATCTTTATATTCATCATATGTTTTTATATTGTCCTGCGGTTTTTGAGTCTCGGCGATGCCGTATCCCGCATGCGGTCGTTTTATCCACGTTGTTGTGGGTGTGCGGTCAATGTGCCATTGAGATTGTTTTTGAATAGTGTCCGTTGAAACATGAGGATTTGCGCTGATTGTTACGACAGTTCTTTCCACCGCGCCTCTTTCTTCAAATGGAAAAGTTACGTCTTCGCGTTTAAAGAAAATTTGTTTGCCTGTTTTTACCGAAAGATAAAGATGCGCATCTCCCGGTTTTGTAACAACTATCACGTCGTCTTTTAATTCAGGATCAACGTAAATTTCAACATTTCCATATGCTTCTTTTGGGCGCAAGCGTAATAATCCGTTTTTATCTTGTTCAACGAAAATTTTGGCATCTTTTGAAAGCGCATCCGTGAATTGGCCGAGTTTATCCAGATGTGAAAAGTCAATTCCGCCGCCTTTTACCGATTTTAATACCAATCTGCCGGTTTTCGGATCAAGAGTAAGTTCGTCGGTGGTAGCCAAAACTTTTGATTCAACTTTCGCGCCTTGTTTTCCATAATTCGCAAGGATTTTTTCAGTCGCTTCCGCTTCCGAAATTTGATTTGCGCGCTGTACGGATGTTGCGATTCTATAAACCAAATTTCTGCTCCATAAATTAAATTCCAAATAAGCATAAGGAACAGGAACCGGTCCAACCCAGACAATTCCGAGACCAGCGCCTGTTGGAATAAATTTTTCGTACCATTTTTTCGCGCTGTCATCAATCGCTTCCCCCTGAATTCCGGTTTTAAACATTTCATACGCCGATTTAAACATGTCGCGTTTTGATGTCTCGTCCAAATTCGGGATATTATCAATTTGATCGTAAATCCGCGTAATTGCGGGATATTTGCTCGGATTATTTTTAACTTCCGCATAAATCGCGTAAATGTCGCCGCTTTTGTCCAATTCAGCAATTCCCGTTTGAACTTCTTTTTTACTTAAAGTTTTTTCGTAACGCTCTTGAGTTTTTGCCCAGTTTAAGCCGAGCCCCGTAAAGCCCACAGGAATCATCGGACCCAGCAAAACTCCGCCTCCGCCGACAACGCTGACGTCAACCGATTTTAATTTTTTAGTTATACCTAAGCCTCCGCCAGCCATCCATCCGCCACTCTTATTGTTTGCAAATGAATATCCGGCAGTTGCGTTGATTGAAATTGTAATGTCATTTCCGGCATCAAATTTTTTGCCGACGGTTGCGCCCGCTGAAAATGTTTCCCATTCCGGGAAAGCGCCGGTTAAATCAATCGTAACTCCGTTATCAAATTCATAATGAATATTGAACGCGCCGCCGTGGGAAGGCAGAACTACAACAGCTCCGCCGATAAGCGCGCCTTTTAATTTTGCGAGTTGTCCTTCGTTAAAACGTCCGCTTTTGCGAAGTTCCGCGCAAATGGATTCTGCATCTTCGGGACTCAATTTTATTCCCACTGCTTTTTCGGCGGCAACGCGCTCGCGTTCTTGCTGTTTGCGTTCTTGTTTGTGGAATAGGTTTTTTTCATAAACAACAGAGCCGAGACGTATAAATCTCGTCCGTTCTTGTGCAATTAATTTTGCTTTTCCTGAATCTTTTGCATATAAATCGTTTAAATTTTTCAAAGATAAAACCGTAAAAAGATTGCGCGTATCCGCTCTTAAATCTCCGGAAAATCCGAATTTAACTCCCGGCGACAATTCAACGCCTGCCTTTGTCAGATCATCCATCACTCCTCTGATTCCGCGCGTCTTCGGACCGGCCGTGTATGCCGCGATTCCAAGTTGGAGTAAAGTATTAAGATGATTTTTTGCGTCGTCTTCCGTGATACGTTCAACCCATTTTCCGTCCGTATCTTTTTCCGGATCTCCAATTTGTTCAAGCGCCAGTTTGTATGCGGTTTCAGGCGACTGATCCAGCCATTCGTCTGTTCTTAAAGTTGCCGTTCTGCCGTTTAAATCTTGAAAAGTAATAGGTCTACCGCTGTTGTCCGATGAAAAAATATGTTTCAGTTCCGAGGTATATTCCCGCGGCGTATCAACGCCGTCTAAAAATAGCGAGTGCAAAGCTTTTTTTACTTTATCGGAAGGTTTTAAAAGCGCCGGATCATATTCTTTCATTGTTGCATCGCGAACAAGAGTTTCACCCCCCTGATTATATCGCAATTGCCTGACTAAATTTACAAGCCTATTCGCATATGCAATGTAGTCTCCTAAAATTTGTACGGCTTCTTTTATTTGAGGTCTGAATTTAAAAATATTTCTGTATTTGTCCGGAATTTCTTTCGGATCTTTTATATCCCTAATATCGGCATAGATTTCTGAAAGTTTTCGGTATGATGCCAAAAGGTCGTCGTTTAACATATCCAAAACCTCATCCGGCATGCCTTTTTCTTTTAATTCTTTTTTGAATTTTTCAAATCTATCGGTATAAATTTCGTCAGCCACTTCGCTGAAATAAAGTTTAGAATGGTCTGATTTTTGAATTAATTTAAGCAATTTTTCGCGGTTCCATTCTTGCCTTAAAAAAGGATTTACTTGGTAGCCTTCTTTCGGATCCGCATCAATCTGAAAAAGATCGTCAATATCTTTGCCGTAATCCATGAAAGACCAATGTTTTTCAAAAGCTTTAGGATCGTCATTTTGAATTGTCGGGCTGACATCGGCGGGGAAATCATATGATTTTTCCTGTTCAACGCTGGAAAGAATGTCTGTGCGTTTTTGTCTTCCTTGAGCCGCAACTTCTTGTCCTCGTCTTTGGGCTTCTTCTTCTTTCAGTCTTCGTGCTTCTTCTTGAGGATCGGGCGGCGGTTTCGGCGCTTCCATAATTTGTCTTTGAGCATCTTCTCCTTTCCCTTCCCTTTTTGCTTTTATAATTGCCCTGATGCGTAACCAAGTTTCGTTTCTGCCCGTATTTGCCGTTAAAAGCCGTCTTTCTCTGCGCGAAGTTCTATAGCAAAGTTCGCAATCGTGATCTTTCCATTTATCAAGAATTTTTTGAATTGCCGGAGAAATATCAAATTGCGCGATTGGAGTTTTATCGCCATCTTCGCGGAGACATATGATTTTGCCACCTTCCAGTTTTATTGTTCTGACATTTTGCCTTTCCTCCTGAAATTTCTGAGTGTCATTGTACTGCAAAAAGTCCATGCCTTCTATGTAAGACTCGTATTTTTCATCCGCCATTGCCGTTTTAATAAGGCTTAAAAACTGCGGATGCCATTCTTTTTTGGTATCAAAAGCTTGTTCAGCCTTAAATTCAGTCGCCTCCTGTTTTTCGCCTGCGGTTTCAGGATGTTCTCCTGCAGTATGAAATACCGGGCGGCTCGGGCAAACTCCAAAATTAAGGGGTTTTTTAAACATAATTTAATCTTTAAATTATACCGGAAAAAGGCTCAAAAGTCAAAGCTTAAAATTCTAAATTCCAGATTAGCAGTATTGCTTTTAAGGCAAATTTAATATAACCTAAAAAAGCGTTAGTCAATCAATAAAAATATGAAATTTAAGCTAAAACATCAAGGTAGATGGGTTGCTGCAAAAAACGATAAAATCATCGCCGATGCGGCAAGTCTAACTAAATTAGTGCAAAAAGTTCAGCGGACAGAAGATCCTAAAAATCTAAAGTTCAGTTTAGTACCTAGAGGATTTATTGCTGGTTAAGATACAATGAAATTTAAGTATTCTGAATATATCGGCGGAAACAATGTAAAAATATTTAGACCGACAGTTCCTATTGTCTTTAAAAATAACTCAAAATTTATTCAAACAGAAGCTGTTATTGATTCGGGTGCTGATTTTACTATTTTACCAATAGAAATTGCTGGAATTTTGGGTATAAAACTGGATGGGCATAGAAAAGCAATATTTCATGGAGCTGGCGGTAATCCATTTCCCGTTTATCCTTCGCCTGTAAATATTGAACACATACTAAGGCAAAGTGGATTTAGAACAATAAATTGGCAAGCAAAGGTATTTTTTGCAGAATCTCAACCCGCGATATTATTGGGACATAAAGGGTTTCTTGAAAAATTTAGAGTTACCTTAGATGGTAAAAGAAAAGAAGTGGAGATTAGTGCTTGAGGCGCACAATGATTTATTATATTTTATATTCGTTCTATGGATTCTCTTCAATTTCCGGTCTTAATCACAAATTTCAAAACCTATCAAAGCTCAACGGGCATTAAAGCGCTTGAACTGGCGAAATTACACGAAGAAATCGCCAAAAAATATGGCATAAATTTCGCCGTTTGTCCGCAGGCGGTTGATATTTGGATGATTGCTTCGGAAATCAATATTCCGGTTCTTGCCCATCATTTTGATGCCGTGACTCACGGGGCGTTTACCGGTCATATTTTGCCCGAGGCCTTAAAAATGGCGGGAGCCGATGGTTCTCTTTTAAATCATGCGGAGAGAAAAATTCCTTTTGAACAGATTGCGGCCGCGATTACGCGCGCCCGCGAAGTGGGATTTTTTACCGTTGTATGCGCAAAAGATATTGAGGAAGGCAAAAAAATTGCGAAATTAAAACCGGATGCCGTTGCGATTGAACCGCCGGAATTGATCGGCGGAGATATTTCTATTTCAACAGCATCGCCGGATATTATAAAAAACGCGGTAAGAGAAATTCCGGACGTTCCGATTATTGTCGGAGCGGGTGTAAAAACCGGTGAAGATATAAAAATTGCGCTTAAATTGGGCGCAAAAGGGGTTTTGGTTGCGTCCGGAGTTACGAAAGCGGCCGATCC
>JBBUCQ010000009.1:0-18444 GCA_038057715.1 Patescibacteria group bacterium
ACTAGTTAAAGTTCTCTGTTCAGCTTTTTTATATTTGCATTCTACCCAGCCTTTTATTATATATTCCAATCCGCACTTAAATTCCCGTGAAGATTCTTGAATATTCTGTAAATAAAATTGTTCACCGCGTACAGGGTCGCGGTTTTTAAATTCATAAAGCAAAAACGAATAAATTTCAGGTACATTCAGAGAAGAGGAAGTTGATTCAGATATCTCATCTCTATTCTTCGGCAAATTAGCCGATAAAACATCAAGACCCTTTTTCGCATCTCCACGGGCAAGATAAATATCCCCCAGTATACATGCTTTTGCCTGCATAGTTATTTTCCCATCAAAATCGCCATTTTCAAGAAGATATATAAGGAGTTCGGTTTTTTTCGCACGCCCAAGAACAGCGAGTAGTAATCTATTGCAAGTAGAATTTGTCGGATACTTATCCATAAGACGAATTGCATATGTTAATTGTTCATCTGCAGGCAATTCATTACTATAATCTATAATCCCTTCAATAATATGTGACACTCCATTCCCGCTAATTACAGTTTCCAAATATTCACGCAAAAATTGTTTTCCCAATCTTTCCGACCCCAGTTGATCATCCCAGAAATCCTCGCGACTACTTTCGCTAATTTTTGATTTCATTTTTAAAATTAATTTCTCTATCCTCTCTTTTTCTGAAAAATCAAAATATTTCAATCCCCGCAAACTGCCTTCGTAATTTATTTCTGGCAACACATCAATCATCAATTCAACAACAACCAAAAAACGATTTTTATCCCTTTCTACCATGGACAACAAAAATTCATAATCATCTTGCGATGCGTTCGAATTTAATTTTAGATAATTTTCAAAAAACCTGATGCTTTCCTCTTTTCTACCAAGCCGAAATAATGCTATGGCGGCGAGTTTATCAAATAGAATTTCGTTTGGATATTGAACTTTGTATTGTTCTATGGATTGCAGTGCCACCTGATTTTTATTATCAAACAACAAACGCTCTATTTTAAGATAAACCTCTAATAGCGCAGGATCTACCATGGATTCCATGGAGACACCATAATTATATTGGACTGGGGGTGCGGAATTTCTTCCGGATTGAACATCCAGTATTGTTATATCAAATGGGTTTAGTCTCAATTTTTGCCCCTGCCAAACACCAATACCGGTTTTTCTGTATATTTCCAATAGTTGCTCATATGCTTCGCGAAGCGTGGGAGCAGTTATTTTTGTAAATTCAAATGTCCCAATATCTTGTATGGTATAACTACCATCTTCATTCTGATTTATTGCAATTGCAGTTGCATGTTGAGGTATGGCGATAACATAACTATAGCCGCGTTTTTGAGCATCAAAGATTCTTTTTGCTAAAAAAGCATAATCATCACAATCACCAAGGTATGCTCGATTTTCTTCACGATCCAAAGTTTGTTGCCATGTTTGCCAAGTTTCGGGTATTCGCAAAAAAAACTCTTTACTGTCATCAGACTTAGAGATCATGCTATCAACAAGACTTTTATGTGCCGATATTGATGTATCATCATCCGTGTAACGCAACATTTTGCAGAAAAAAAGATTAAGCATCTCATCATTAATTAATTTCTTAGATAGATAGTTATCTATGTATTCATTTTTACTGGTTTCGGATTTTTCCCTATGTCCTTGCTCCAACCATTCGGAGTAACGAAGAATTTTTTCTCCCTTTTCATCATAAATTTCAAACGCTCCTGCATCATATCGGCTTGCACGAAGTTCAGGATTATTAGGCAAAATTTGTTTAAAATGAGGCATTCCATTCCCGTTGTGAAAAAGAAATTCTGTAGAATCTGTTTCCAGAACAGTTTTGACAAATGGAATTTTCATTTTTTTCATTAAACGAATATCTTTATCTGAAATCGCTTCCATAAAAATGGTATTGTCGGAATCTTCATAAAAAATCTTCCGTTTTCTAAGTTCAGGATAGCGTTTTAAGACCACTGCATAAGTTTCTCTAAATGATTTGTAGGCTTTTGCTATCGTGACACTTTTTTTTACATGTGTACGGAAAAACATTAAATTCGTTAAACCAACTTCATATCCATCAATACACAGATCTGTTAAAAATATATTTACTCCCAACCTGCTTCGTTCTCTTTTTACCGTAGCTTTAACTTCAATGCCATCTACGTCAAATACGATTTGGTGACCTTTCACAGCATCGCCGAGGTATACGATATCTTTGAGTGGCAGAGAAATTGCTTGTCCTATCGCACGACGCGCACGCTGTAGTTTTTCTTCTCCTGCTTTTTGTTTTAATGTTGCTGCAAAATTTTCAAAATTCAATTCCGAGGAATCGTCAACAATTTTATCTAAAAAATATTCGGATGCTATCCTTTTTGCTTCCGGCGATAATTTTGCATAGCCTTCACGGATTACTTGTAATTTTACAGGGAAACTTCTGCTATCTTTCCTAACTGTACGTTCAAGAATCTGAAGGATGAAATAAAGATAAACGCGCGATTGTGTTGGATCGTCCGCTATCCGCTGGAACAATAGACCCGCTTCATCCATTAACATCAAACTCGGCGTTTGTTCAGATATGTTTTTTTCAACTTCGGTCAGAAGATTATCAAGTTTTTGTCCAGCGCTAACTTCCGGAGGTCTTCTGGGCACCTTTGGCCCTTGTTCATCTTGTTTACGAAAATTTTCGGATAGATTAGACATTTATATATATTAACATAAATTACCATAATAGTAAAATCGTGGGCTGGCTTCCAATCTGTTTTTGTGGTAGAATAAAGGGAACAAATATAAAAACAAATTTATGCAGTTTATATTTCAACATCAACCTCCGTCTGAACAACCTAACAACTCCCAACCCGGTTTCTTTGAAAGACTTCAAAGCGCTCAAGGTGCCGTTGGCAGATCATTAGATGATGAACAAAAACAAGGACAAGGTTTTATAAAGAGAGCGCGTGATATTGTAGATCAACAAGATCAAAATCGAGACACTTACGAACAATCACTTAAACTAATACAAAAAACAGGTCTAAACGAAGAAGAAGCTCAAAAAGTATTAGATGATCCGATCAACCCATATATAACTGATTTTATGGATTTTGTTGAACGTATGGATATAAATGGGACAAAGTTTGTCGATTTTTCAGAAAATGGAACATTTATTTTCAACGATCTACAAGGTTCGGCTGGGGGTATAAATTATTCAAGCGGGGCTGTTGAAAGGGCTCTTAAATGGGGAAGTGTAATATATCCAAATTTAAAAGCAGTAAGCCAGGGATTTAGATATTCATTAGTGGAAAAGGCAATCGCGGATAAAACGCCTGCAATGGATAAATTTATTGGGGATTTAGCACTAGGTTATGTCATAGGAGCCGGGGAACGAGAGGCTGTCAGGGAAGAATTACGCAAATTAAATTCAGGAGAGACAATTCTTGCAGATAAAAATGATGAAAGAGATGAAGAATTAGATGCGTTAAAAGGGGCTGAATCCGAGGGACTCACAGTGAGGGAAATACGTGACAACTTACCGGAACGACAAATGATAACCGCCGTTGTCAAAAGTGCCAATTTTAATGCGACAATGACGCCTTATGACCTAAAAAACATTCTGCAAGATACAAATCCTCTTTTAGACAGTGTGGCTGGGCAAAATGGTACCTTAGGCAGTATTAATGAGAATGTTAAAAGGCTGTTAGCCGATGCAACAAAATTACTAGACGATAATAAAACCAAATCCGCAGATGAACTTGGGAAAATGCTTAATAACTCGCCAGAAGTATTACAAATGCGTGAAATATTTGATGATATTAATAACAAAATAAAAACATCTACTCCCAAAGACAAAGCATTGCTTTATACATATCAAGATATAATTGAAGTACAAGGCACAGCAATAGGTTTCACGTATATAAAACCCGCTGAAAAAACATCTATACCTCCTGAAGAAGCATCATGGTAAATTTATTTTATTTATGACACTAGACGAACAATACCAACAAGCGATTGATGACCAGCGGGCTTACCTTCAAAAACTGCAGGAGGATTTCAATAAAGTGTGCGAGACGGCTAAAGTAAAAGCGCAGGAAAAATTAAAGACAATTCCTGAAACCGACAAAGAAGCCAGAGAAGCTGTTTTAAAAGAACAAAAAGCGGAACTTGAATCTGCTTTGCATACGCTTAAAACCGAAGTTGATCATTCCACGCGCATGACAATGAAAAAGCTTGAAGAAGTTATACATGAAAAGGAAAAAGAAATTTTGGCGGACTTGGAGAGACAAATGGCAGAGCTGTAAAATTACTAATTCCTAACACCTAAAAACTATGGCAGGACCACAAGGAAATTCACCATCACCTCTGGAAGAGAAACGCCTGATCAGCCCTGAAGAAGGAAAGCTGGAGCCTTTAAAACCCGGAGACGAAGAACATCTACTGCCCGGAGAAGAAGCTGAAGCGGCGACGAAAAGATTAGATAAAGCATATGTTGATAAAGGCAAAGGAGAAGATGCGCGCGGACAAAAAACTTTAGCGCAAAATGTGGAAAATGGTAAAAAAGCAGGATTAAAAGTGGCGTAACGCTAAATATTTTTTAACTGATGGAAAATAGAACTAAAATAATTTGCACAATCGGGCCGGCATCGGAAAATCCCGATGTTCTTAGAAAAATGATTTCTGCGGGAATGGACTGCGTACGCTTGAATTTTTCGCACGGCGATTATAAGCAGTTTGCCGGAATTATTAAAAATGTGAGGGATTTATCAAAATCAAGCGGACGGCAAATTGCCGTTATTCAAGACCTGCAAGGACCGAAAATTCGCGTTGGAGATCTGCCCGGCGAAGGCGTTTCTGTAAAAAAAGGGCAAGAACTGATTCTTTCAAATTTAAAAGAGCGAAATACGATTCCGGTGCAGTATAAAAATCTTCCAAAAGACGTTAAAAAAGGAGATGTGCTTTTGATTGATGACGGGCTTATTGAAATTTCGGTGGTCAGCATTGACTCCGCAAAAACGAAAATATTTTGCATTGCGAAAAATGACGGCGTTATAAAAAGCCATAAAGGAATTAATGTTCCCACCGCTTCCATTTCCGCGCCTGCGCTGACGGAAAAAGATAAGAGGGATATTGATTTTGGAGTGGAGCACGATGTTGATTATATTGCTCTGTCGTTTGTAAAAAGCGAAAAAGATATTTTGGAGCTTCAGAAAATATTACGCGGAAAAAAATCACACGCGAAAATTATTGCAAAGATAGAACGGCACGAAGCAATCGTAAACATGGAACAAATTATAAAGGCCGCTGATGCGGTTATGGTTGCCAGAGGAGACCTTGGAATAGAAATTCCGGCTGAACAAGTGCCGCTACAGCAGAAAAAAATAATCCATCTATGCAATATTTATGGGAAACCGGTGATTGTTGCGACCCAAATGCTGGATTCAATGATTGAAAATCCCCGAGCAACGCGCGCTGAAATTTCCGATGCCGCTACCGCGATTTTTGACCATGCTGACGCTTTTATGCTTTCCAACGAAACCGCTGTGGGGAAATATCCGGTTGAGGCGACTCGAACGCTCTCAAAAGTTGCGGCCGCCGTTGAGCACGATTTAAAACAACATCAACATTTATTAAATTTAAGACGGCCGGAAGACATGCCTCTCACAAACGCAACATGCTTGAACGCCACAAGGCTCGCGCAGGATATTCATGCAAAATTTATTGTAGCTGTTACAGCCAGCGGATTTACAGTGCGTGAAATTGCGAAATACAGACCGTTTATTCCGATTATCGTTTTTACGCCGCGTGAAAATGTCGCGCGGCAGATGTCGCTTGTGTGGGGAGTGACGCATTCCTTCGTACAATTTATAAATCTTGCGCATCCCCTAACCCAAATCAAAAAAACTTTGCTGGCGGAAAATCTTTTAAAAGCCGGCGATGAAATCGTGGTATGTAACGCGGGATTCGGGAAAAAGGAAAAACTGATCACGACGACCATGCTATAATTCTCTCATGCGTGTTATCGGCATTGATCCGGGAATTGAAAGAACTGGCTTTGCGGTTTTGGAAATGGCCGGAGGGAAAACGCATCTACTTGATTTCGGACGCATTTTTACCGATAAAAAAGATCCGTTTTCACACAGATTGAACACTCTATCCTGCGATTTAAAGCGTCTTTTAAAAAAATGGAAACCGGATGCCGCCGGAATAGAAGAAGTATTTTTTTCCAAAAATGTAAAAACCGCGATAAAAGTTTCCCACGCCCGCGGAGTAATTTTGGAAACATTGGAAGAACACGGAATCGCGATATATGAATTTAATCCGGCTCATGTAAAAATGACTGTAACGGGCGATGGCAGAGCGGATAAATTTCAGGTTAAAAAAATGGTAAAATGCTTGTTGGGCATTGATTTAAAAAGGGATGACACTGCAGATGCGATTGCATGCGGGCTTGCAACAATTGCAACTTACAATTCACAATTAAGAATTAAATGAAAAATCCAAAATATTTATTGAGAATTCTGCAAATCCTGACGGGCGTCACTATAGTAGCCATTGTCGCGATGTTGTTTGGATTTTTTAGCGCCGATTTTAATGGCGAAAACGCGCCAAGAATCCGCTCCAGTGCTACAAAAATAAAACGACAGAAACTGACAGGAAGCCAAACGTATAAAGAATTAATAACAAACGGCGATAAAGAATTTTTAGCGAAAAATTTAAACGATGCTCTCCAAATGTATCAAAAAGCCTCGGAGATCGAGCCGCGCGAAGAACTGCCTTATGAAAAAATCGGCGACATTTATTTTCTGCAGAAAAATTATAATCAGGCGAAGCAAAACTTTGAACTTGCGCGATCCATTGAACCCGAAAAATCTAATCTTCTTTTGAAAATAGTACGCGCTCTTTTGGGTCAGCGAAAAATTCTTGACGCGCAAGCGGAGCTTGAAAAAATAACCAAGCCGACGGACCAATCGTTATTTTATCAAGGAATTCTTGCCGCATTTTTAAATAAACAAGAACAGGCGAAAGAACTTTTGAAAAAAGCTTCCTCAGCCGGAACCGATGCTGACACTAAAAACGGCGTTCAAAAAATACTGAATATATATCGCGATTTCGAATTGGAAAAAGACGGAAGAATAGAACACTTGCAAACGCTTTTAGCTCAAGCCTTTGATCAAATCGGAGAATACGGACTTGCGATAGAACTGGCTTTTGACGCGCTAAAAACAAAAAACGATTACCGCGATGCTTGGATAGTACTCGGCCATGCATTTTTAAACGAACAAAAGTTTTTTGACGCGCAAGACGCTCTCACAAAAGCAATTAATTTAGACACAAATCATCCCGCCGCATTTTTTTATCGCGGTATCGCTCATAAAAATTTAAATAAAATTAATGAAGCGATAAAAGACTTTGAACAGGCGTTAAAACTCGGATTTAAACCGCAGATTCTACCTAAATTTGAATTGGCCGGGCTTCTTTTCTCCCAAAAAAAACTGGCTGAATCTTTTGATCTTTACAGCGAAGTCGTTACTACAGATCCGTCAGACATTACTAAATTTATCCGTCCGATAGCTCTCGCGATCAATCATTTAAAAAAACCGGATCAAGCGCTCTCTCTCGCTGAAAAAGCCATGTCTGCACATCCGAACTCCGCAATGGCCTACAATCTTTTAGGCTGGGCATATATGGGCATGAAAGATTTTGGGAAAGCGAGAAGTAATTTTGAAGAAGCGCTAAAGCGCGATCCCGAACTTGCCGCCGCTTACCTTAATCTTGGACAGCTTATGCAAATACAAGGAAATTCCGCAGAAGCGAAAAAAAACTATGAAAAAGCCGCACAATTTGCCGAAAAAGCGAATGACGAAATAAGTGTCGCCATTTTCAACACCGCTCAAGAAAAAATGTTATCCTTACAAACGCCGGTTGCAAATGATGCGAACGAACCGCAAACCGAAAAAATAATGCCGTCGCTGTCGCTTGAATAAACTTTTAAATAACCATTAATACTTTACTTCTTCATATGTCACTTACCATCATATTCACAGCAACGCTTTTCATTCTCGGCGCGGCAATCGGCAGTTTCACAAGCGTTATAATCTATCGCCTGCATAAAAAAGAAAAAGGAATTTTTGGCGGAAAATCCTCATGCGCGGAATGTAAAACAGCGCTCAAACCATTGGATTTAGTGCCGATTCTAAGCTATTTGGTTTTGCGCGGGAAATGCCGCTATTGCAATAAAGAAATTTCGTACATGTATCCGGCGCTTGAACTTGTCACCGGCGCGCTTTTCGCATTGTTGTTTTATAAATTTCAGTTTGTCGACTCCAACTTGGTATTTTCAGAAGCGATTCTCGGGATGTACGCTCTCTACGCTTTTTACACTTTCGTCCTCGTATTTACATTTTTCTTTGATCTTCATTATTTAAAAGTTTCGGATGAAATTTTGATCCCTGCAATTTTAATAGGACTGATAGCCACTATCGCGACTCCGCTAACTCCGCATTTCATAGACGCTTTAATCGGCCTCGGAATCGGCGTTGCATTTTTCGGACTGCAAAGTTTGGTATCGCGCGGAAAATGGGTTGGACTCGGCGATTTGCGCATCGGCGCATTTATGGGGGTTATACTCGGATGGGAATTGATGCTTGTAGCGCTTTTTATTTCGTATATGATCGGAAGCGCCATTTCTATTTTCATAGCTATTAAGCAAAAGAAATTTTACGGAGTTAAAGTTCCGTTCGCGCCATTTTTGGTTACAGGGACTTTTTTAACGATATTTTTAGGAGATAAAATTTTAAATTGGTATTTGGGTGGAATGGGACTGTAGGATCGGCGGCATATTGGGTATTTTTCTGCCGACAATGGCCGGTACAGCAACTCACAGATAAGCTTAGTGCGTCTGTAGCAACACAGTATATAGACTAAAGATTGAAGAGTTTTTTAAATTGTCTGCAAAAAAACACCCAATATGCCGCCGCCAAAAATTGCATACCGCTGTAAGTTTCATTAAAAATCTTGTATCCTAATATCGTGAATAAAGTACTCCTTGTGATATTAGATGGGTTCGGCGAAGGGCATCCGTATAAAGGGAATGCCATTACTTTAGCCAAAACGCCAACGCTGACGGAATTAAAGCAAAAATATCCATGGATTTTGCTGGGAGCGTCAGGAGAAGCTGTTGGAGTACCCAAGGGAACACAAGGAGGAAGCGAAATAGGACATTTTACAATAGGTGCGGGCAGAATCGTTTGGCAATCGCTTGAAGAAATAAATCTGACAATTTACAGCCGCAGTTTTTTTGAAAAACCTGATTTGGTGTCTGCATGCCATCGCGCAAATTCAACAGCCGAAAGCGCTCTTCACTTAATCGGCATGATTTCAGATGAAGGCGTGCACTCCGATATACGCCATTTATTTGCGCTTCTTGAACTGGCGAAACTGCAAAAAGTTAAAAAGGTTTTTATACATGCGATAACCGATGGAAGAGACGTTCCGGAACGCAGTGCGGCGGGATTTATAAAAGGTATTCAGGCGAAAATAGAATCTTTAGAAATGGAAAAGGAGGCGAAAATTGCGACAATTATCGGCAGATATTACGCGATGGATAGAGATTCAAATTGGGATCGCACCAAAAAAGCGTACGATCTTTATACTTTGGGAAAAGGCGCTGAAGACAAGGTGAATGGCGAAGCCAGAGAGGGTGACCTGGGTCACAAGGTGAATGGCGAAGCCAGAGAAGGTGGCCTGGGCCAAAAAGATCCGTTAAAAGCTCTTCAAAATTTTTACGATAAAGGGACCGAAAGCGACTATTACCTCACTCCTATTGTCTTAGAAAAAAACGGCATCATAAAAAATGAAGACGCTGTAATTTTCTGGAATTTCAGAAGCGATAGAGCGAAGCAATTAACGCATCTTTTTACAGGCGAAGCAGATTTAGAAACCGAAAAACAAGTGCGCCCATTTTTTGTCTGCATCGGACCTTTCAGCGAAAAAGCTCCGGTCGTGTTCACTACTCCGGTTGTAAAAAATAATCTAGGCGAAACGCTCGCAAATGCCGGCGTAAAACAATTACGCATCGCTGAAACCGAAAAATACGCGCATGTAACTTATTTTTTAGACAGCCAAATAGAGGAACCGTTCAAAGGCGAAGAACGCATCATGATTGACTCTCCAAAATGCCCATCGTATGCGGAAAAACCGAAAATGAGCGCAATGGGAGTCACCGACGCGCTTTTGCCAAAATTAAAATCGCAAGAATACCAATTTATCGCTCTGAATTTCGCTAATTGCGATTTGGTCGGACATTCGGGAAACTTACAAGCTACAATTAAAGCGGTTGAAACAGTGGATTCTTGCCTCGGTAGAATTGTGCCCGAAGCTATTAAAAATGAATATTGCGTTTTAATTACGGGCGACCATGGCAATGCGGAATATATGATTTATGAAGAAACAGGAGAACCTTGCCCAAGCCATACGACAAATCCGGTGCCGTTTATAGTGGTGGGAAATTATAAAAAATTGAAGGACTCCGGCGAGCTAAAAGATATAGCGCCGACAATTTTGGAAATTATGGGAATTAAACAACCTGAAGAGATGACGGGAGAATCGCTTGTCAAAACCGTTTAAATACTATAGAATCACATTCCATGAAAGCAGTAATACTAGCAGGAGGAACAGGAACGCGGCTTTGGCCTCTATCGCGCGATCTTAAACCAAAACAGTTTCACGCGTTCAGCGGCAATAAAACGATGCTGCAACAAACCTATGAAAGGCTTTCTTTTTTGAATCCGCGGGATATTTTTGTGGCTACAAATGCGCAATATACCAACATCGTAAAACGCCAGCTGAAAAAGTTACCGAGTGAAAATTTAATTATTGAACCGGTGGCGCGGGATACGGGACCTTCCATTTGTTTTTCTGCAACGCGCCTAAAAAATCTCGGTTTTAAAAACGAAGTAATGGCTATAGTTTACGCCGACCACCTAATACAAAAATCTGAAGAATTTAAGGCAACGCTTTTGGCGGCTCAAGCTCACATCAAAAAATCCAATAAACTGGGCGTAATCGCCATTCGCGCAAAATCGCCGAATCCACACTTGGGTTATATAAAAATAGGAAAATTAATAAGCGTAAAGGTTGCCCCGCCAAGGCGGGGCATTAATTGCTTAGCCTCGCAGAGGCTCGGCTTGTCCGACAAAAAATTTGAAATATATGAACTGGAAAAATTCGTTGAAAAACCGTCCGTTGAAACCGCAAAAAAATTCATGTTGTCTTACAAATATTTTTGGAATACGGGACTTTATATGTGGAAAGTTGGAACGATTTTGGAAAAATTTAAAACGCATGCACCGGCAATATTTAAAACTGCGCAAAATGAAAAAACGTATGGACAAGCGCCAAAAATTTCAATTGACTACGCAATAATGGAAAAAATCGCACCTTCCTCCGTACATGTTATGCCGGCGGATCTTGGCTGGAATGATATTGGCAATTGGGCCGCGCTGTATGAAGAACTCACCAAAAAAGAAAATGAAAATTTAAGCGTTGGCAGGCATCTTTCAATTGAAACAAAAGGTTCTGTTGTTATCGGCGGATATGGGAAATTAATAGTAACGCACGGGGTGAAAGATTTGATAATCGTGGATACGCCGGAAGCTTTGCTGATAATGCCGCGCGAACGGGCCGCAGACGTGAAGCATGTGGTGGAAATTATAAAAAAACAAAAACAAGGGAAGTTTTTGTAGAAAATTCAAAATAAACAGCAGTCTGCTCGCGACGTCTTGCTTAAACAAATACCTCGCAGGCTTATTTACACGATAGCCTTTTGCAGAAGCTTCTTTTTTTTGCTAATATTCCCCCTGTTATGCGGAAAAAAAAATTGCGAGATATTATAGTTAAACAAAAACCTTGGGGACGTGAAATCTGGTTTGCTTGGACAGGTTCATATGCAGGGAAAATACTTGAAATTGAAAAAGGACAGAGATTTTCGCTTCAGTATCACAAGAAAAAAGAAGAGACCCAGTTTATTACAGAAGGGAAAATTGAGCTTACCTTCGGCACTGATCCTAAAAAGTTAAAGACGAAAATGCTGAATGCGGGCGAAAAAATTGATATTCCGCCACGTACGATCCATCGCATAAAAGCACTAACTAAAACCGTTATTTTTGAAGTATCAACACCTGAACTTGACGACGTGGTCAGACTTGAGGATGATTACGGAAGAACCAAAACTAAGATTGCTTCGTCCCGCTAAGCCGGACTCGCAATGACATCACTCTACTTTTAATTTTTTAACTCTCTACTATGCTGCGCTCCAATTTATCCAAGGTTATTCTCATCGTTGTTTTTGCTCTTCTTCTAGGCTATTACGACATGCCGAGCAAATATCAGTTTTCTTTTACTCCGGATGCGATTAAAAACGACAAAATCAATCTGGGTCTGGATTTACAAGGAGGAAGCCAGCTTGATTACAAAATAGATCTGCGGAAAGTGCCTGAAAAAGATAAAAAGAGCATTGTGGAAGGGGTTAAAACGGTTATTGAACGCAGAGTAAACGGGCTCGGAGTTTCCGAACCGAATATTTATACATCGGCAATGGGAGACGAACAGCATCTTATCGTTGAACTTGCCGGCATAAAAGATTTAAATGAAGCCAAAAAAATCGTCGGAAAAACGATTCAGCTTGAATTTAAAGAAAAACGGGAAAAAGAAGATCCTCAATACAAAGAAAATGTAAAAAAATTGGCGTCCACTGTTTTGAAAAAAATGGTTTCTAAAAAAGAGAATTTTGCATTAATAGCTGACGAAGAAGCCAAAATTTCGCCGGATAAAGTAAAGTTTGCCGAGAATGATTGGCAATTCGCAAGCGATATTACGGCAGAAAAGATTTCCGAATCCGTATTAAAAACAAATGCCGGAGAGATTGTGCCGCAGTTAATAGAAGATACTGCCGGCTATGAAATAAGAGACGGACAAATAGCGGCTCTCGAAGGTTTTTTTATTATAAAAGTGGATGGGAAAAGGAATACCGGCGATCTTCCTGAAAAAGACAAAACCTTATTGGCAAGCCATATTTTAGTTTCATATAGAAATGCCGAAGACGTACCGAGCACGGTTTTGCGTTCAAAAGAAGAAGCTCAAGTTGTCGCCGGAGAAATTTTAAATAAACTAAAGGGCGGCGCGAATTTTGCGGCAACAGTAAAAGATTATTCTGATGATCCTAAAACCAATAAAACCGACGGAAAAATTTCTTCACCGATTAAAGCGGACGACGAAGGCTACGGTGAAACATTCAATACTGAAGCCTTAAAACTTACAAAAAAAGGAGAGCTTTCCGGAATTGTTGAAACGGAATACGGCTTTCATATAATTCAAGCCTCCGATTTTACCCAAGTTAAAATGAGCCAGCTTTTATTTTCGTCAGCGCCCGATCCATGGATAGAAACAGGTTTAAACGGCGAACATTTTGAACACGCCAGCGTGACTTTTGATCAGTTGATGAATCCTACCGTTGCGATTCAATTTAGTGCCGAGGGTGCAAAATTATTTGAAGAAATTACTGGAAGAAATGTAAACAAACCGGTTGCTATTTTTGTTGGCGGAAATCTTATTTCTTCTCCAAACGTGAACGAAAAAATTTCAGGGGGCAGTGCGGTAATCACGGGGAACTTTAAGCCTGAAGAAGCACAAGCTCTCGCGCGCGATCTTAACACCGGCGCAATTCCGGCTCCGGTTGTCTTAAGCGGTCAGTATACGATCGGTGCAACTCTCGGAGAAGAAGCGCTCAATACAAGTCTTCGCGCCGGGCTTATAGGAATTATTATCCTTACGCTTTTTATGGTTTTCTATTACAGACTGCCCGGACTCGTAGCGATGATCGCTCTCGGAATCTACACTTCAATTTTGCTTTTCATGATTAAATCGCAAATGCCTCTTCCTTATGCTCTTGGTATCGCCATATTGGTTTTCATAGCGATTATTTACCAAATATTGCGTTCGCGCGAAGGAGGCTGGGAAAAATTAATCACATTTATTTTGGCATGTTTCGTGCTTTTCTTTGTAACATTCCTTTTAAGCAATGCAATAACCCTTACTCTCGCAGGCGTCGCGGGCGTAATCCTTTCAATCGGAATGGCTGTTGATGCAAACATACTTATTTTCGAAAGAACAAAAGAAGAATTGCGTTCGGGACGACCTTTAAGTTCAGCCGTTGATGTCGGTTTTGACAGAGCGTGGAGCTCAATCCGCGATTCAAACTTTTCATCATTGATTACATGCGGAATTCTTTTCTATTTCGGCACTTCTATAATCCAAGGATTCGCATTTAACCTTGCCGCAGGTATTTTGATTTCAATGTTTACGGCGATAACAATAACAAAAACTTTGCTTAACGCGATTATGCATACGAAGTTGAGCGAAAAACTTTGGATATGGGGGCTTGAACACGGCGCCGTGGAAAATAAGACTTATCATATCGTTGAAAAAAATAAAACGTGGTTTACGCTGTCCGGAACTCTGGTTGGCATCAGTTTGCTGGCGCTCGTTATATTCGGGCTTAAATTCGGCATTGATTTTAAAGGGGGCACCCTTTTGGATATAACATTTGAAAAACAAGTTACCGTGGATGAAATTAAAGCTGAATTAAAAAACATGCAGGATGTTTTAAATTCTTCAACATCGGGCTCAAAATCAACTCCGGCGAAAGGAACCGCTCTTGAGAGTGGAGAAAAAACTCTTGAATTAGGGAGTAGCCGCGTTGTGGAAGCCGGAGAGAAACAATTTATATTGAATTTGGAACACATTGATAACGCGACTCATGACAAAATTATTGAAAATTTCCAAAAACGCTTCGGTAATTTAACCGAAAATCGCTTCACTACGATCGGTCCGGTTGTAGGAGAAACATTAAAAAAACGCGCTGTCCTCGCCGTGATAATCGCAATGGCGATGATAGTTCTCTATGTTGCGTTTGCTTTCCGCAAAGTGCCGAAGAAAGTCAGTCCGTGGAAATTCGGTGTTTGCGCGATTGTCGCTTTGATACACGATGTTTTAATTCCTGTCGGCATATTTGCGATCTTCAGGCTTGAAGTGGATGCGCTGTTTATTACCGCAATTTTGACAGTCTTGGGCTTTTCCGTACATGACACCATAGTTGTTTTTGACCGCATACGCGAAAATCTGAAATATCAAGAACGGGACGAAAGTTTTGCGCATGTTGCGAATAAAAGTATGACACAAACAATGGCGCGTTCTATAAATACTTCGCTGACCACTTTGATTACTTTGACGGCGCTTTTATTGCTCGGCAGTGCGTCAATATTCAACTTCATACTGGTACTTGTAATCGGTATCGTGGTTGGAACATATTCGTCGATTTTCATTGCGAGTCCGCTGTTGGTTTTGTGGCTGAAGAAGGAGCAGGAGAATATTTAAACGTGCGCTTATTCGGTCAGCTGATATTTTTCCAAACATGGGAACGCGCCCCCTTCCAGCCTCCTCGTCCCGCCCTGGCGTGACTGCGATGGCTTCCAGGGGACGCTCGCCGCATGCGGCTCGCTCGCTTCCTGAAAAAATGTTTGAAAAAATATCAGCTGACCTCATAGCATCCTGCTTAAACAAATATGATACCGCCTATGCTAATTTCCTAGACAGCCTTTGCCAACTGACCCCTTATGTAATTAATCACAACTCTCTGCGCGTTATCGGAAAATTCGGCTAGTTGTTGTGGGGTAGACGTAACTTGGTCGCCTTTCAGCCTATCAAGCAAAGTTGTGCATACATCCGCACCGGGTATTCCGGCACGATTGCAAAAAGCGGCAAAAGCGGGAGCTTCCATCTCTATATTTCTAACACCGACTGCATGAGCTTTTCGCAAAAATGCCATTTTATCCGCCTCCGTATATCTAGGCTGTAATGCTCCATCCAAACGTCCTTGTCCTTCATAAAAATCATCGGTCCCCATTGTTTTACCAATTTGAGCACGAATTTCGCCTTTGGCATCCATGATTTCCCGCGAAAGCTTTTTATCAAGACCGGTTGGATATTTATACGTCTCCCCCAATTCAACCTGCTCAAAAGCCGGTTCCAATTTTGCGTTTAACCCTTCTTCCGCAACAATCACAGTTCCGGGTTCAACACCTACGCCTCCGGACGTACCGATACGGATAAATTTAACATCCTGGCACCCCGCATAGTCACAAAGTTTCGCAATTTCGTGAAGTAAAATAAGCATAGAAGGCATACCCATGCCGTGGGATACTGAAATAACCGGACCAACTTTAAAAAGCGAAAAACGTTCGGTTTTACCAATGGGTTTTATTCCACCTTCCGGGACATCAATTCCAAATTCTTCGGTCGCCTTTTTTGCAAAATCTTCCGCTCTTACGGAGCTTCCGCCCATACAAACATATTTAACATCTCCAAACATGCCTTTAATATCCATACCGGTATCAAGCCCAAGATGATACAGATAATCCGGATTTAATTGATCCAAATGAGGATTGCGCGCTTCCGGTTTCATAATGATTTTTGGTTAATGATTAAGGCATCAAAATACATACTATCGGAAAATTTTGCAAATAAAAAACATGTTATAATATTTCCGCATGAATTTTCTTGAAGAACTTGAGCAGCTTCGGCTCGCAACACCGCGGCTGTATAACATAAATATCGGCTCGGAAAATTCCGATTATTGCACGCATTCCGATAAAAATAAAAACTGCTATTTGATTTTTGCGGCGAATTATAACGAAGACTCCATGTACGGCGGACTTGTTATTGACTCGCGCGATTGCGTTGACAACAACAACTGCGAAAAAAGTGAACTTTGCTATGAATGCATTGATATTGAAAAATGCTACGACTGCACATTTTGCCAGCTATGTAAAAACTGCACTGAATGTTTGTTTTGCTATGACTGCACAAGCTGTATGAATTGTTTCGGATGCGCGGGATTGCGGCAAAAACAGTGGTGTTTTTTTAATGAACAATTAACGCCGGAAGAATATAAAAAAAAACTGACTGAATTTAATTTACGGACGAACGCCAACCGAAATCGGGCAATTGAACTCTCCCATCAAGTTGAATTAAAAATTCCGCACAGAGCCTTAACCATGATTAATTGCGAAAATTGCGTAGGCGACATGTTAGTAAACTGCAAAAATTGTTTTGCGTGCTTTGATGTCCACGGTTCCCAAGACTGCATGTATATGACGGATTGCTGGCGCACAAAAGACTCTCTTGATATTGTTTTTTCAGACGGAACCGAACTTTGCTATGAAAGCTTTTCACTCGGACTCGGAAGTTATAACTGCAATTTCTGTAATTTTATACGCGGAAGTTCCGATTGCGAATATTGCGAACTTTGCTTTAATTGTAAGAATTGCTTTGGATGCGTCGGTTTACAAAATAAAGAATTTCATATATTAAATAAGCCATACAGCCGCGAGGAATATTTAAAGCGCGTTGTCGAAATAAAGGCTCAAATGCGCGTTAACGGCGAATACGGCAAACATCTTGAAACAACGTATAAATTCGAAGATACGGCGGCGGCGGATTAGCAAGCACCCGTGGTGTAACGGATAACACGACTGCCTTCGGAGCAGTTAATGGGGGTTCGATTCCCTCCGGGTGCACCAATATCTGACTTCAGTGTTTTAATTATACAACTTGGACAAAAAATGCCGATTTTGTCCACTACATCAATCTAACTGGTCAAAATCCGCCTTTTGAACTGAAAAGTACTTTAAAGGCTATTTTTAGTGAATTTGACCCATTTTATGCCTCCTATTCACTAGTTTTTAGGCTTATTGACAGGGGTGTTTCTGTTATGATACACTAGTGTCATACTATGAAAAGCAAGAATAATCTTATAGAACAGCTCAAATCCTTACCCCATTTCGGGAAGAATACAGTTTATCAGCTTGGCAAGCAGTTGGGGCTCAAGGACTCAACGGTTAATACCTACATTAGCCGGTTTTTGAAGTATAAAGAAATTATCCAGCTCAAGAGAGGACTGTATATATCTACTGATTTTTTCGACAAAAACAGGAATGACGTTTCCTATTCATTTTATCTTGCCAATGTCATTCGCACGCCGTCATATATCAGTTCGTGGGCGGCACTCCAGTATTACAACCTTACTACGGAGGCGATCCATTCCATCACTTCGGTCACTCTTAAGGTCACAAAAGAATACCAGACAAAAGCCGGTAATTTTTCCTACCAGTCGATCAGCAAAGATTTTTTCACGGACTTTTCATTGGGAAAAGGAAAGTTTGATTTCTACACAGCTTCTCCCTCTAAGGCATTGTTTGATTTACTCTATTTGAGAACGCGTCAGTTTAACGGTCTGAACATAGAAAAAGTCAAAGCAATGATTACAGAATTAAGGATAGATATCGATGAGATGGAAAAAAGCGAACAGGATAAATTTTATTCAATGATTAATAAATACTT
>JBBUCQ010000010.1:0-7427 GCA_038057715.1 Patescibacteria group bacterium
CATTAATGCTGTTTTTGCGTTTTAAACAATCTTCCAAAACCACAAGAAGAGAATTTGCGTCGGGCGGAAAATAAGCACTGCAAAATTCCCCGTGCTTTTCCAAAACACCGCTTACAAAACCCGGATTTTGATGGGAATACCCATTATGCTCTTGCCTCCAGCCGAGACTCGTCAATAAATAATTAAGCGATGAAATCGGCTTTCGCCATGGAATTTTCCCAGCCTGCTTTATAAATTTCGCATACTGGTCAACCATGCTTGCCACAATCATCGCAAAAGCCTCATAAGTCGCGAAAAGCCCGTGCCTGCCTGTGAGCAAAAACCCCTGCAACCAGCCCTGAAGCGTGTGTTCGCTTAAAATTTCCATGACTCTTCCGTCGGGCGACATAAATTCATCCCACGATTTTAGAGGCCAAACAAAAGCGCGCTTAGTGGCGGAAAAAAGCGCAGACATTTTATTTGAATCGGTTTCATCGGGACAAAAAAAGCGGAAATTTTTCTCATTCTTATTTTCAATAAAAATATCCCGCAGAAATTTTGCGCCGACAGCGGTATTGGAAGCTAAATCCACGCCTTTTTTCTTTATTAAAACTTCATATTTTCTCAAGTCCGGCATTTTAAGATTTTTCCGCACATCACCGCCAAAAGTGTGTTTGTTATGCCCCATTCTTAAATTCCCAGTCGGCACGAATTTCAAAATTTCCGGAAGCGGCGCCCCCTTAAAATCAATTAATTCCTGCACGCGATAACTTTTCAGCCACTGCTCAAGCAATTTAAAATGCTTCGGATTTTCTTTAACATCGGCCAGCGGAATTCCATGCGAACGAAAATTCCCTTCAACTTTTTTACCGTCCGCTGAGGAAACGCCATGCCAACCTTTTGGCGAACGCAAAATAATAACGGGCCACTTTGGCGCTAAAATTTTCCCTTTTTCTCTCGCATCCTTCCAAATTTTTAAAATCATTTTGTACGACCGATCCATCGCATCCAACATTTTCAAATGCAGATTCGCACCCTCAACTATAAACGGCTCATACCCCAAACCTTTAAAATAATTCAAAATCTCGCTATCCTTCATTGCTCCGAAAATCGTCGGCCCTGAAATTTTATAACCGTTATCATGCAGAATCGGCAAAACAGCGCCGGATTCGGCAGGATTCAAAAATTTATTACTCTGCCACGCGGCAGCAAGCGGCCCTGTTTCAGCTTCACCGTCTCCAACGACACAGACCGCAATTAAATCCGGATTATCCATCACAGCGCCAAATGCGGTCGCCAAACTGTATCCGAGCTCACCGCCTTCCAAAATACTTCCCGGAGTCATAGGCGTAACATGGCTCGTTAAACCGCACGGCCAACTGAAATCTTTAATCATGTGTTCTGCGCCTTTTCCGGAGCGCGAATATTCCTCATAAAAATCCCCAAAAGTTCCTTCGGCAAACAAATTTGAAAAAACAGCAGGAGCGCCATGCCCCGGACCCGAAATAAACATCATATTTGCGCCATATTTTGAAATTAAATAATTTGCGTGCGCGTAAATAAAATTCTGCCCGGGCACAGTTCCCCAATGACCAAGAATGCGATCTTTAATATGCTCAAGCTTAAGCGGTTTTTTAAGAAAAAAATTATCTTTTAAATACAACTGCGCGGCGGATAAATAATCCACATAACGAAGATATTTTTGGAGCCAATTTAGAACTTCTTTGGATTTTTGCATTTTGTTTATCATTAAATATTCAACATTTCGTCACTAATTTCATTATAATCTTTAACAACCGCATCCGCTCCGGCTTTTAACAAATCCTCGCGACTCGTTGTTGTTGCAAGCGCAATACAGCGAATCCCGGCGCTTTTCGCCGCTTTGACACCGTTAATTGCGTCTTCAAAAACAACACACTCATCCGGCTTCAATCCGAGCCTTTTCACTGCCTCAATAAAAACATCGGGAAACGGCTTTCCGTGCGCAACTTCAGTAATTGATAAAATTTCGGGGAAATATCCATTAACACCTGTTTTTTCCAAAATAAATCTCACAATCTGCATGTCGCTGTTTCCTGTCGCAATAATTTTCTTCAAACCCAGTTCGTGAATGCGTTTAATAAAATCCTGCGCGCCAGCCACAGCTTCAATTTGCGATCCTTGAACAATTTTTTTATACAATTCCTTTTTTTTCGCCATGCATTTCTCTATTTCTTCAGGAGAAACCACGATCTCCCTTTCTTTAAAAACTTGCGTAAAAGTATTCCGCGAACCAACCCCCGCAAAACGCTTTATCTCTTCCTCAACGGTAAAATCAGTCACTCCATGCTCGCGAAAAACCCGATTGAATGCCTCATAATGAAGCTGTTCAGTTAAAGTAATCGTGCCGTCCATGTCAAAAATAATGCCTTTTAGCATAAAGTCGTATAGTTTTATTTCTTTATATTTTACAACAAAACGGCTGCAAAAGCAACGTTTTAATCAGTTATCAATCAATTTTTAATCCAACCTTCACACAGAACCTGCCTAATAGCATCCCTGATGATAGACACTATCTGAACTGAAGTACCTTGAGGAATTTCAACGCTACGCACAATAAGATCTAAATCTCCTGGAGAGATTTTATCTATTATTTTTTTAACATCGACAAGTTTAGCCGCTCCTTCTACGCCATGCGCTGATAATTGAAAATCTATAATATTTCTTAAACTTAAATTCATATAAAATTTATTAAAGGACTTCATCCTATCAATTTTGGCTTTGCTGTCAACAAAAAACGCGCTGAAGCCGAATCGATTCGGCTTTTGACGATGTAATAGAATCATTACAATTTGCGTCCGCCCGTACAGACCTTTAAAAAACACTTGATTTAAGCAATTGAGTGTGTCATACTTCGTATATGGATAGAGTTTTAGCACAATCAAATGCAAAAAGAGGCATATCTGCAGAATATCGTGAAGTTTTAACAAAGCTTCATAGATACGCCAGTGGCTTGGTAACGGTTCGGGAAGCCGAAAATATCCTAGACCTTCCTAAAGAAAAAGTTGCCAAATTATTACCATATCTTGCATCCAGTGGCTGGCTTAAACGCATCAAGAGGGGTTTATACCTACTTGTCCCACTTGAAGCCATGTCTCCAGCCCGGTGGACAGCCAATGACTGGATGGTAGCTACGAAAATTTTTGCCCCTTGCTATATTGGCGGCTGGAATGCTGCACATCATTGGGGCTTCACTGACCAATTATTTAATTCCACTCACATATTTTCGACTCATAGAGTACGAGTATCTGAAAATCAAATTGGTGAATTTTCGTTTATTGTTCGTACTGTCAATAAATCACGATTTTTTGGTTTAGAAACAATTTGGGATGGGCAAAATAAAATACTCATTTCTGATCCCAGTCGTACTATTGTTGATATTATGGATACGCCTTTTTTAGGGGGAGGAATCAGGCATTGTCTTGAGATTCTCTATGATTATTTTTCCTCAAAGCATTTAGATGAAAAAAAACTTATAGAATACATGGGTAAATTTAATAATAAGGCCATTGTTAAACGATTGGGATTTTTAATTGAAGAGGCGAAAATAAATGCTTCAGCAGACTTCATGGAAAAATGCCTCAATATCAAAAGTAGAGGTTTCGCCTATTTGGATCCATCCCTTCCGCATAGCGGTAAAAAAAATAAGAAATGGAATTTGATTATTAACGCAAATATCAATGATTTCACTGGCTGAACTGCAAGAAGCGGCATCCGAATGGGGTTTGCCTATAACAACAGTAGAAAGAGACTATGTTTTAGGCTGGGTGTTGTGGGCTATCGGTAGCCATGAAGGTGTTAAAGATAAATGGATTTTTAAAGGTGGAACATGTCTTAAAAAATGTTTTATGGAAACTTGGCGTTTCTCCGAAGATCTTGATTTTAGTTTATTACCGGATAGTCCTTTTGATGTTCTTTCTTTGCGAAATGCCGTCGTCGCAATGCAATCGAGAATTCAGACTGAAGCTGGTATTGATTTCTCTGTAATGCCAGCCGTAGTCCGTCTGCGTCCGGGCAATAAAACTGCTGAAGGCAGGGTATACTTTCGCAGTCTCACGGGCATGAGTCATTCACCATTAAGCATAAAGCTAGACCTAACGATTGCCGAGCCAATAATTACGACACCAATTGCCCGAAAAATTCAGCATGCTTACGGAGATACACTTCCTGCTCTTGGAAAAGTTTTGTGCTATAGCTTTCCTGAATTATTCGCAGAGAAAATTCGCGCCATGGGAGAGAGGTCACGACCAAGAGATTTGTACGACATTATAAATTTATTTTGGCGGAATGATCCCGCGGTAAGTAGGGAAGAAATATGCCGAGTACTTGAGCAAAAATGTAAAAATAAAAATATTCCACTTGTAACATTAGAGACGGTTTCGGCATCACCATTTTTAAATGAGTTAAAATCAGAGTGGGGAAATATGCTCAAACATCAGCTCAAAGAATTGCCTCCCTATGAGCATTTTTGGGATGCTTTATCTGGATTTTTTAATTGGCTACATGGCGCACCTATCATCCAAGCCCCTTCTATAGAAGTGAGGGAAGTTATCGATACTTCGTGGACACCGCCACCTACAGCATCTCATTGGCATGGAGCTCCGGTAGAAGCGATCCGTTTTGCCGCCGCCAACCATCTTTGCGTGAAACTCGGTTATCAGGGAACTACGCGACTTATTGAGCCTTATGCGCTTAAAAAAACAGCGGAAGGCAATATTGTTCTTACGGCCATTAAACACGATACTCGTGAAAATCGAGTATATAGAATAGATAGAATTGAGAGCGCTGAAACTACTCAAATCCCCTTTGACGCCCGTATTCCCCCTCAAGTGCACCACCGGGTTAAAAAATAAGGATTTTATGCTAGCAATTGTGGCTTTGCTGTCAACAAAAAACACGCTGAAGCCGAATCTATTCGGCTTTTGACTTTATTTTTTTGGTGCCCAGGGCGAGATTCGAACTCGCACACCCTTTCAGGCGTCACCCCCTCAAGGTGATGAGTCTGCCAATTCCTCCACCTGGGCACGTATAGCTTGAATTTTTTGATATTTTCTTTCTAAATAATTTCTTCCGCCTTTCCGATAAAGTTTTTTTAAAAGTTTTAAAGACTCCTTCTTTGCGAATTTTAATTGAAATAGAATCCCTTTTCCATCCTTTTTATATTTTATGGTTCTATTTATATGCCCTTTTATACCAATTAAACCATATATTCTCCGCCTTAACCACAATATATGCGGAAAATTTGCCGCACAAAAAACGGTATAAAACATATAACTACTTTTCCAACGCCTATCAAAATAACTATAAATAGTACCATCTCCATCAAAATGTCCTCTCAGAAAATGAAAAAAATACTTTTGTGGAATATTTAAATCTCCGAGCTTCTTTGTTTTGTTAGGCATTAAACCTATTTTTAATAAAAAACGATAAAATAGAACATCCCCGAATTGTATTTGAAAATATTTTTTCTCTTTCGTACTGCCGCTGGTTTTTCTTCCTATAACATTATCCAATTTTAAACACCGCTTAAAGGTCATCACTAAATCTCTATCTTTTGAAGTAAAATTAATATGACGACCGTCTTTTGACAGACTGCCGTCCGTCGTTAAAAGCCCTATTGCATAAGCAAATTCAGCACTCCATTTAGTCTTAACTTTACCGAGTGGTTTCATGCCTCAAATATATAGCGTTTACCATTTTCTATCAACGTCTTAATTCATATTTTAATCCCCGGCACAGGAAATTTCGCGCACATCCCCTTTACCTCCTCTTTCACGCGAGCTAAAACTTTTTCATCCGCGTGGTTTTTCGCAACTTCATCCATCCACTTTGCAACTTGCCTCATTTCAGTCTCCTTCATTCCGCGCGTTGTCATCGCAGGCGTTCCAAAACGAATTCCGCTCGGATCAAAAGGACTTCGCGGATCATATGGAACAGTATTTTTATTAACCGTAATTCCGGCTTTATCCAGCGCCGCTTCCGCAAGCTTTCCCGGCAAATTAAACGGCGTTAAATCAGCAAGCAATAAATGAGTATCCGTTCCTCCCGTAATTAATTTCCATCCCAATTTAACCAATTCTTCGCCCAAAACTTTCGCATTTTTAATAATTTGCGCCGCATAAGACGCAAATTCCGGTTTTAAAGCTTCTCCAAAACAAACCGCTTTTGCCGCAGTGGTATGGTCGTGCGGCCCGCCTTGCAATCCCGGGAAAACAGCTCTATCAATCGCTTTAGCGAATTTTTCTTTGCACATAATCATTGCGCTTCTTGGTCCACGCAAAGTTTTATGAGTCGTTGTAGTTACAACATCAAAACCCACATCAAAAGGATTCGGCAACTGTTTTCCTGCAATAAGCCCGGCGGTATGCGAAATATCGGCCATCGCAATCGCACCAACCTCGTCGCAAACTTTTTTAAAAGCCGTCCAATCAATTGCCCTCGGATAAGCGGTATAACCCACAACAATCATTTTCGGTTTACACTCAAGCGCAATCTTTCTAACCTCATCCATATCCAACAAATATGTTTTCGGATCGACAAAATACGGCACAAAATTCCAAAATTTCCCCGAAAAACCGATAGGGAGTCCATGCGTAATATGTCCGCCTTGATCCAACTTTAAACCCATTACCGTCTCTTTATATTCAAGAAGAGCAAAATACACGGCAATGTTCGCGGGACTTCCGGAATAAGGCTGGACATTCACATGCTCGGCATTGAACAATTTTTTTGCTCGCTCTATGGCGATATTCTCCATTTGATCAACAAATTCCTGCCCCCCATAATAGCGTTTTCCCGGGTATCCTTCCGAATATTTATTGGTAAAAATAGATCCCATGGCCTCCAAAACAGCGGGACTCACATAATTCTCGGACGGAATCATTTCAATTCCTTCCGACTGGCGTTTCATTTCGCTTGCAAGGCACGCGTAAAGTTCAGGATCTTGCTGTTGAAGGTAAGACATAGGGAGAGAAGTTAAAAATTAAAAGTTCAAAGTTTGGATTTTTTACAATTTATTATTCTCTTCTCCGTCACAATATAATCCACAGCCACATCATATTGCTCTACCGGCGCTTTTTCAATAATTTGAAATTCATAAGCGAGCCCTATTGTTGTGCAATGTATCTTTTTTAAAAAACGATCAAAATATCCGCCGCCAAAACCGATTCTATGACCTGTTTCGTCAAAAGCGATTCCGGGAACCAAAGCAACATCAATTTCATCAAATTTACGTTTCAATATGCAAATTTTAGGCTCACGAATACCGAATTTACCATTTTCAAATTCATGAGGATTATGCAATTCATACAAACAAATTCTCCTAGCCTTTATGCGAGGCACAACAATATGCTTCTTCCCAAAATATTTTTTTATTAAAATATCCGTCGCAACCTCCCCCTGATGATTTA
>JBBUCQ010000011.1:0-13197 GCA_038057715.1 Patescibacteria group bacterium
AAACCATCCTCTTTCATAAGTTGTGACAAATCTAAAAAAAGGAAGCCACGTCACATAAACTTGAGTTTCCGGCAGATTCGGATGTATTTCTTTAAAACTAGTTGATGACATTACTTTGGTACGTGCATAATTTGGCGTAATCCACGGTGCCCACATTAAAAGACCGATAATAATTAGCCCCGTAATTATAAAGATTAATCTTTTCTTCATATTTAATTTTTCGTCGCCGCCTTTCCCATCAAAAACCGTGCCATTTTGCCGAAAATTATTTCCAGCTCGTTCATGTGAAATACCGGAGGCGTGCCGGCATCACAAAGCGCGGATATTTGCTTTCGCATTGAGATACTGCCCAAAATCGGCAGTCTGTATTCTTCAGCAAGCGTGCTTGCGCCGCCTTCTCCGAACATTTCGCCGCGCATATTCTCAACAATTCCCAGTACCGGAATTTTTAGCATTGCCGCCATGTTTAGAGTTCGCTTTGCATCCAGTAATGATAATTTTTGCGGAGTTGTTACAACGATTACGCCGTCTATGGCGAAATTTTGCAATATTGTTATAACGCTATCGCTTGCGCCTGTCGCAAAATCAATAACAAGCGTATCAAGTTCGCGCCACACGGTTTCTTTCATAAGCTGTTGAATTATTTTTGACATGATCGGTCCGCGCCAAACAATCGGTTCATCCTCTTCGTTGCAAAGCCCCGCCATTGAAATTATTTTAATACCGTATTTTTCAATGGGGATTATTTTATTGTCCGGCAGTGGTATTATTTTTGCTTTTAATCCAAGTATTTTGAAGACATTAGGGCATGAAATATCAGCATCAAGTAATCCTATTTTTTCGCCAGATTTAGCAAGCGTAAGCGCTAGACTGGAGGAAATAAAGGTTTTTCCCACGCCTCCTTTTCCGCTTATTACGCCGATAATACGTTTTATCCCCGGCAGTTTTATCTGGTTTTGATTAAATTGACTCATCATTTTTTTAAATCTTTAAGCCGGTAGGCATTGACGGCGAAAAACATAGCCGCACCGCCGCCAATTATAAACCATAATTCAATAGGAAGCACGGAAAGGCTTATAAAAGCCAAGATTTGACCTACAAAATAAGGCAAGATATCGCTTGTGCGATATACGGATATCAGTCCGACTTCTTTCTCCTGAACTTGGCGGTAAAAATAAGAATCGCGCGTCATTTCCAGGAAAGAACTTCCCGTGGCCGCTATAAAAAAGAAAATTATAAAAAGTTTTAGATCAAATGTAAATCCGAGAAGCATGGTGAAAAGCGCGGACAAAAGATATCCAAGTATAAAAATTTTCCGTTCACCGGTTTCTTTGTCGGCCATAATGCCGATGGGATATTCGAAAACAGATTGTGGCACCCCCATTAAAGTTTTTGTCATGCCGATAATGGGAAGTGCGGCGCCAAGTTTCAGCATAAGGAGCGGCAACATGTCCCAAATTGAATAAATAAAACCGAGTCCGGCGTTGTTAATGTATGTTTTTCTTAGATTAGGATCTTTAAAGAAAAATTTAAGATTGGCCGCAAAAGATTTGTCATGAGCAAAATGAATTTCTTCATGAGATAGCCGTACGAAGAAAAATATAAAAAGAGCCATAAGCGAAACAAAAGAGGATGTCAAAAATGCCGCCTGAAAGCCGAATTTCACTGCTATTATACTTCCAAGAAGAGGACCTATAATCCAGCCGATGTTGCTGAACGAGCCGAGTTTCCCTTCGTTCTCCGCGATCGTTTTAAAATTGGAATAATGTTTGATGTAAAGACCGACATCAAAAATAAAAAGGGCAAGAATAAATTGATATACTGCGAAGAGGGGGAGAACAATTGCCGCATGGCTTACGAATCCAAATGCCGCGAATAAAATAGTGAAAGTAGCCAGTGCAAATATCAAAGTTTTTCTTTTTTTAAGGTGTTCAATAAGCCGGCTGGAATAGAATTTTGAAATAAGCGCCGCGGAATATCCTATTATAAAAACCATGCTGACTCCCGCATCCGATCCTGTAATTTGCCGCAGATAAAGAGGAAAAACAGCGGTCAAAATAGCCACTGCAAAATTTCGTAAAAAATTCACTTCAAAAATCACCCAAAGAGGGGAAGGGTGGAGATGGAGTTTTAAAAGCAGAGTTTTGCGCATTTTTTAAGGATTTTTATAGTATTGCGCCGCAACCGTATCTTCATACGGATAAGTCGGTTCTATCCACATCTTACCCCATTGTCCCCGCGTTTTTAATTCTTTTTTAATTTCTTCTACGCGCTTAAAATATTCTTCTTTCGGATATTTTACATTTAAAATTTCATATTCCGTGTGATTTCGCGAAATACAGCCGAAACAATCGTGTGAGTTGAAAACTATTTCGCAGTAAGTTAAATTTTGCGAGAACCAACAGCAGTTGCAGCAAATAAAATTATAAGCGCCGCTTATACCTACGCAGTTATACAATTCTTCGCTCATTGTTGCCGCGCAATTGTCTATGTCTACGGAAGATTTTATTTGGTTTGCGTGGGTGCCGCCGTATATTACATCTTCTCCATTTTTAATGCGGTAACTAAAAAAACAATTTTTGCAATTTCTAAGCTCCGAACCCAGACAATTTTCACAATTTTTTTGGAAAGTAGGTCTTTGTGGAGTTTTTATTTTTAATTCTTCAAGCGTATGCAAAAATTCTTTTGAGGAATTCGTTTTTAGAAAAAATTTACGCTGCGCCTCATATTCTTCTTTTGAAAGTTGTTTATTTAAAATACAATAAGACTGATTTTGCAGGCAGGAACATAGAAAGCAATTTTGGCAGTTTGTTAAATCCCATGAAAAATCGCAATTTTGGCAGTTTATAAGATACGCGCTGGAATTGCAGTCATAGCATTTTTCAGAAAAAACGCATTCGTAGCAAAGTTCGCTTTTATCCACATCAAGGCAGTCCATGCAGGAAGTGAGATGGGCGCAATATTGCGTATAATAAACATCCTCGCTGTAGTGGGTGCCGCTTACCAAATAGCAATTTCTGTTAAAAGTTGAATAATTTGTGTACGCGGAATTTTCCGAATTTGTGTTAACAATCGTAATTCGCGGTGTTTTTAATTGCAGATTTTTAAAATCGTCCACGAACGGCATATACTTATCAGTCATCTATCCGCAACACCCTCCTCCGCAACATTCGTCATCCGCTTTTATTTCTTTGCGTTTGCCGTCTGCATCATATTCGTAAAGTTTATCGTCCGTTTCGTCGTGGGCGCATTGATGAGAACCGTCGCAGAACGGAAGTTTTTTTGAAAGTCCGCACTGGCAAATCCAAAGATTGTCCTCTTTTTTCCCAACTTGGATCGGGGCTTTTGCGGTGTGTTTTACTAAACGTGCCATATAATTGGGGGTTAAATAATTACTTTTTATTTGCATAAATGCCGCCGAGAATTGCGCCTATTATCGTGCCCAAACTCATGCCAAGGAATACTGATTGTCCGTAAGGAAACATTTCCATCATGCCCATATCCGGACTCGGCGTTGTTATAATTAATTTTAGGTATATAACGCCTATTATGTAACCGAATAAAAGACCTGACATTAAACCGATAGCAGCGCCCGATAAAGCCCCTAAGACCATGCGTGTGAACGGCGAAAATTTTTCAAAGCACATATAAATAAAGTTATGATATATTGTAGGCAAATTATAGCATGAATTGATCTTTAAAAATTCGCTTCATTGTTACAAGAGGGAAACGCTCGGTTCGCTCAAAAATAAGCCTTTCTGTCGTTACCAGAAGTATCTTATTTTTGGCTCACCGTCCTCCGCCTCGCCGAAGTCTCACGGAGTTCGCTTCGGCTCGGCTACGGAACGCGTTTCTCGCACTTCAAGGGCTCGTAGCTCAGTTGGTTAGAGCAGCCGGCTCATAACCGGTTGGTCCCTGGTTCAAGTCCAGGCGAGCCCACCAATACACACGAGTCCCGCCACAGAGGGACGAGTGTGCGTCCCCTTTAGGGGCAATAGTTAGTCACGGAAGAAAATGGCTTGCTGTGGGGGCGAGCGCAGATTTCCTGTTATAAATAATAATTTTTTTTATGAAAAAAACATTTACAATTTCTACAATCAGTATTTTATTTCTAATTCTTGCGGCATGCAGTATAAATAACGAAATGGTTTTTTATCTTATTTCCACAAAACCGGTTGAAGGTGCTAAAAAAATCGGTTGCGAGGAATATTTAGTGCCTGTTAAAAAGAGTGTTTTTGGCAAAGTTACAATAGAGAGCGCGCTTAATGCGCTTTTTGAAGCAGAATTAAAAAATCTTACAACCGCAACAGCGATTAAAGATAAATATTTAATGTTGGAATCAGTTGAAATGCGTAAATTTGGCGATAATGATGGTTATTTGGTTTCTTTTAAAAAGAATCCAGACGTGGGATTGGCGGGAGTTTGCGATGCGCCGAGATTAAAAGAACAAATTACAGAAACTGTCAGAAGCGCAACGGGAAGCAAACCGTTTTTAATACGGGTTGATGGTGAGCCGAAGAATTGGGAATGTATCGGCGATGAATCCGGAAAATGTTCATAGCGCAGATGACACTTTTTGCCAGTCAATCACTTTAAAAAACGCTTCAATGTAATCTGCGCGTTTTAAGCCATAATCAAGCATATACGCGTGTTCGAAAACGTCCAGCGCAAGAAGCGGAATCCCGCCCGCTAAATGTCCGACATCGTGTTCATTTACCCAAACATTAAACAGATTTTTCGCGACCGGATCGTAATATAAAACAGTCCAGCCTATTCCGCGCATTGCCGCAGTTGATTTAAAATCTTTTTCCCAATTTTCGTATGTCCCGAAATCTTCCGAGATTTTTTTCGCGAAAGTAGAATTTTTGTCAAAAGCGGTAGGCGTTTTAGTCATACGTCCGAAATGTATTTCATGCATGCGCATGCCGTTAAATTCCCAGCCAAATCTGCGTTTAAGTTCGTTATATTGCGGTGTTCCGGTTTTCCCTTCCGTCAGCATTTTTTCGAGTTCTTCTTGCAGACGATTTACATTTGTAATGTAGCCTTGATAAAGGGTGAAATGATTTTTGAGAAGAGTGTCGCTGAAGCCGGGAAGCCCCAAAAGGTTGTCGAAATTTTGTGCCGTGTAAAGCATATAAATAGAATTAAGAATGTAAAAAGCAGGGGGGGGGGTGAAACGAGAGTTAATGGATAAAGGGTGTCAGAATTTGATATTAGGTAGCTAATGTAGCGACAACTTTGAATTCTATCAGAAATCCATATCTTTTAATACTTTTCTTCTAAATATCACATCGCATAAATCTGAAATCATTTCTGAGTATTTTCTAGATACAATTTGAGGAAATCGTTCTAATCTCTTATACCACTTTTCATCTGTTGCAATCGGTTTCACTTTCGCGAAATGGCATCCTGCTCTATTCGCGCCGCCATCAGTCATAAAATTATCTCCGATCATTAAAACTTCATTTGGTTTTAAACCTAATTTTACACAACATTCCTGAAATCCGCGCGGATCGGGCTTTGCATGTCGACTTTTGCATACAGTGATTCCAAGTTTTTCCAATTCAGCATATCTGTCTGTTTTTTTCATATTTGAAAAAACAAGAATGCGTACTTTCCACTGAAGTTGTCGGATTGCTTCGATATTTTCCGGCAGAATTTCACCGTGATGAGGTGCTACGCATTCGTCTATGTCTAAAATAACTCCTCTAATTTCCAGCCAAAATTGTCTGTTTATTTCTGCAATATCCAGAGATGAAAAGTCGTCAACTTTTGCAAGAGCCTTATTATTTGCAGGGTATAGCAATAAAAATGGTTGCAATAATTTTTGTAACGTTAAACCTTCGCGGCTTATATCTTCAGTTTTTTCCATGGATGATGATTATACTACAGCGCTGTATTTTTCAAATTGAAATTTTGTGCCGTTTTCTTCTTGAATTTCCGATTCCCAAGTTTTTTTGAAGTGGTTTTTATCTATTTTTGGGAAAAAAGTATCGCAGTCAAATGCTTTAGATACGCGCGTAAGCCAAATAGTTGAACAATTTTTGTGTTCAACGGCTTCAGTGTAAACTTTTGCTCCGCCTATTATGAAAATTTCTTCGGAATTATTTTGTTCAGCGATTTTTAAAGATTCTTCGAGAGAGTCCGCAATTTTTGCACCGGCGGCTTGATAATTTTTATCGCGCGTTAGAATTATATTTAATCTATTTTTAAGCGGACGATGTTTCTCGGGCAGTGATTCCCAAGTCGTCCGTCCCATAATCACCGCATTTTTGCCGTTGCCCATCGTCGTTTTTTTAAAAAAATCCATATCAGCCGAAATCCGCCACGGAATTTTCCCGTTTTTTCCGATGCCGTTATTTAAATCCGCCGCTACGATTAAAGAAAAATTCATACTGCAATTTTAAATTTTATCGGCTCGTGATGTTGATAATTTTCAAGCGAAAAATCCTCAAACTTTAAATCCCAAAACGGTTTGTTAGCGATTTTTAACGATGGCAAAGCCATTGGCTCGCGTTTCAGTTGTTCACTCAATCCTTCAATATGATTTAAATAAATATGAGCGTCGCCCAGCGTATGCGTAAAAATCCCGGGAGTAAGTCCGCACTCTTTCGCAATCATCATCATAAGAATTGAGTAACTCGCAATATTAAACGGCACACCAAGAGCAATGTCAGCACTACGCTGATAAAGCTGACAATCAAGCCGTCCAGCGATAACATAAAACTGAAACAGCAAATGGCACGGAGGAAGCGCCATTCTATCCAAATCTGCGACATTCCACGCATTAACAATCAGCCTGCGCGAAGACGGATCGCTTTTAATCAAATCAATGACATTTTGAATTTGATCCACGTGAGTTTTTTTATACGCGCCGGTTTTAGGGTCTAAGATAAATTTTTCCCATTTCCGCCATTGATAGCCGTAAACCGGACCCAGATTTCCCTCGCTATCAGCCCACGGATCCCAGATTTTCGTGAAAGGTTTTAGTCCGTCGTTGATATTTGTTGCCCCGCGTAAAAACCAAAGAAGTTCGCGCAACATTGAATCAAAAGCGACTTTTTTTGTGGTAAGCAAAGGGAAGCCGTCGTGTAAATCATATTTCCTTTGAACGCCGAAAATTGAAAGGGTTCCAACGCCTGTTCTGTCGCGTTTTTCTTCGCCGTGATCCAGAATTTCCTGAACTAAACTTAAATATTTCTGCATGCGTTGTCATCTTAGGAGCTATTCACATATCGCTTTTACGATGGTTGAATTGTAACATGTCCGGATTTGCGGCGCGAGAAGCGCAGTGTACCCGTAGCGGTACACAAGCGACGAGCAACAAAGAAGACGGACATGTTACAATTCAACCCGCAGGGAAGAGACAAATTTTGTCTATTTCTGCGTCACTCCTCCTCAATGTGCCTTCTGGCACACCCTCGTCGTCGTTCCTTGAACTAAACAAAATTTGTCTCTTCCATCTGCAAAAGCGATATGTGAACAGCTCCTGTCAATTTAAATAAAAATGCCAATTTTACAGGTTAAAAATAGGTTTGTTATTATTTTCTGACAACGATACATGGCAGCCAAGCTTGCTAAAAAATAAAATTAGGATATAATTACATCTTCGTATGCTAAAAAATTCTGAAGATAATTTGGAGGGGCAGGTAGATTCTATTGTTGAGACGATTGATGATCCTCACGGAGTTATAAACGATGAATTGGTTAGTTGGACAAAGAGATCTCTGGCGGAAATTCATCAGATTCGTGAAGAATTGGCTTTTCCACCGTATGAACCTGTTCATAATAAACTTTTCGTATGCACGGCTGTTGATGTTGCAGATTTACATCGTGATCATAAAAGGGATGATGGTGTTACGCCTTATTTTGATCATCCTAAAGCGACGGTTGAAAATTTATTTCGTGATCAACATTTAACGGGGCTTGGAATGTTGATTTCCGGTCTTCGCCATGATGATAAAGAAGATTTTGGAGTACCAGATATCGATTTGGTGCCTTTTGAAAAATTCGACATAGAGCCTAATAGAGCTTTGAGAAAATTACAACAAAGGGTTATTACTCTTGTTGATGGCGTAACAAAGATAAGGCGCGATACGCGTAAGGATACTAAAGCTGTAACTTTTAGAAAACTTTTGGAGGCGATGCGTGATGGCGGTGTAAGAGTGGGAAATTTGAAAATAGCTGATAAAGGAGATAATGTTAAAACAATTAGGGGTATGGGCGATGATAAGATTGAACGCCAGCGCGACATTATTTTGGATGCGGAAGGCATTTATGTGCCGCTTGCTATTGTTCTTGGAGTAAGGCGTCCTTTGGCTAAAATTGTTGACTCATGCGTTGATTTTTTAAATCCCGATTTATTGGCGGAATTTTTAATTTTTAGAAAGGAGAGAATGGATTCATACGGTACGGCATGCATGAGAAAAATAGAACGGGCATTTGGTCCGGAGGATTCGCTTAAAAGCGATGACGCTGTTTTACTGGGGAAATCCGACGTTAAAGTTGTTATAAAACCTTCCGATTCGGCTGATTTTGCGATTAAAGGAATTCCGTTTGAGTCGTTAAAAATGAAAGATCTGGATATCAGTCCTTTGACTCCCATGTTTGAAATTGTTGTTACCGTAAATCCGAACACGAAGATAGAAGAGATGGTTGATTATATAGAACGTACTTTTGGCAAAAAGGGGCATGTTAAAAAAACGTCATGGGAATATGATTCGAAAAATAAGCGCGTTTCCGGAGTCGTAAGAATTCAAAATGAAGCTTTCGGAGGCAGATTGCATTTCCGCGTTATTGATTCGGTAACATATGCGAGATCATATCGCGGCGTGCTGGCCGGTTTTACCGATGAGTTATCCCCGTATGTTAAAGATATAGTTTCTAAAGTTTTAAAAGCTACGGCGAAAGATCCTGCGAGAGTTTTCGATTTGGCCGGTGAAGAGTTTTTGCGTTCAAAAATAATAGTTCATACCATAGATCATAAGCCGAGAGAATTACCTACCGGCGCGACTGCCTTGGATTTTGCTGCGCTTGTGCATAGCGATTTTTTAATACATTTACAAGGCGCCAAGTGTGAACGAGAGCCTTTAAGCGACAAATTTGAGGCGATAGATATTTTTGATGCGCTGGAAAATGAAACTTTGGTCAAGTTGGAAATTGGAGAGGAAGATTCGAAAGTTAAAGCGGATCCGGGTTGGCTTCTTTTTTGCAAAACCGAACATGCCAAAGATGTTTTAAAAAAGAATTTTTTACGCGTACAAGGAAAGGAAGGGGCGATTGAACGCGGCAGACAATATGTTGATCGTATGGCGGAATTGTTTACCGGAGGCGGACATGAAGATAAAATATTGGATGTCGTCAGGAAAGTTTTACATACGGACGAGGCTGATGACGATGAAATATTTTATAAAATAGGCAGGGGGGATGTTGAAATAGTTGAAGCGCTTTGTGATGAGTATTTTGGAAATTTCCGTGAATGGAAGATTTCGGCTAAACTCGTGAATGAACCTGGAGTTCTAGAGCAATTCGGTCAATGCTTGAGAAAAGAAGGCGTTAATATTGATAAAATATTTTTTCCGATGGTCAGAGGCGAAATGATAAAAAAAGTGGAAGTTGGCACCGGTTATATAGAGATCAGTTCCAACAAAACACCATTTGAAATGATGAAACTTTTATTAAAAATTTCTTATAGATTTAATATTTCGACATCAATGTTTACCAAACTTGTTGATGGAAGCAAGTAATTTGGAGAGTTCTTCTGCGATTTTTTCCCGTGTATAGTTTTCTTCTACAAATTTTCTACCGTTCTGGCCTAGGTGTTTTGCTGTTGCGGGATTTTTCTGGAGTTCTGCGATTTTTTCTGCGAGAGCCGGCGCGCTTTGGCCTAGGCCACCCTCTCTGGCTTCGCCATTCACCTCGTCTTCCTCTATGCACGCTCCGCATTCGGCTTTGTCTGGGATATGACCGTGGTTGATTTTGATGCGGGTGGAATCAACGATGCTGTAGATTTTGCGAGCAGTAATAATATGTTAATATGTTAGCTGTCTTTATGTTCTCCAAAAAAATAGAAAATCAGCTACAAAAACAATCTTATGTTTCTAAACAGAAAATCGCTGGTGTGGAGATTGTTGATTTAAAAGAATTCAGTGATGATGGAGGTAGTTTTGTTGAGATAGGCAGGCTTGGAAAAGGTTTGCTAAAAGCTTTTCCTGATTTTGAAGTTAAGCAGATGAATTATTCCACGATTTTGCCGGGCGCTGTTAAAGCTACGCATATTCATAAGGTTCAAGAAGATGTTTGGTTTGTTTTGCCTTCTTCGCGGATTTTGGTCGGACTACAGGATTTGAGAGAAGGTTCAAAAACAGAGGGCGTAAAAATGCGTTTTGTGTTGGGTGCCGGGCATGCGCAATTGCTTTTGATTCCGCGGGGAGTGGCTCACGGGCTTGCGAATTTAAGCGGCAAACTGGCGAGTATGATTTATTTTGTTAATCAGCACTTTAGCGCTGATGAAAAAACTTGCGACGAATATAGATTGCCTGCGGATTTTTTTGGGTTAAATTTTTGGGAAATGACCAAAGGGTAGGAGTAATTTAGAAGATTTAGCGTGTAAAACCGGATTTAAAATCAATTATTTTAAAAGTAGAAGGTCGCTGAAAAATATAATCTGTCTGTCGTTATACACATTGTAAAAATACGCATGTTAATTGGATACTATTTGGATTCCACAAAATTTCCGGCTTCCTGAAGTCCGCGCATAAGATTGTCAACTCTTTCCATGCCTTTGTTTGTGTTAAGCATGTCATTTTTCGGCATTGGTGGCGGAAGCTGATCTTGCGGTTTTTGTTGATTCGGATTCGGTTGCTGAAAATCCGCCGGTTCGTTTTTATTGATCAATGCCGGTTTCGGTTGAATGGGATGTGAGGGTTTTTCGTCCGGTAATTTAGAAAAATCTTGCTGTTCTTTTAGCATTGGTTGGAACGGTTTTTTCGGTTCAATTGGCATAGACGGCAAAGCAGGTTTAGCATCGGAATTAAAAGGCGCATCAGGTTTTATTTCTTGCTGGGGCTGGAAAGGCTGAACAGGCTGAAAATCAGGATTAAAAGGTTCGGTAGGTTTGTCTCCCGGTTGAGATTGAGATTGAGGCTGGTCAGCAGGCAAAAATTCCGGTTCCGGCTTCGGCTCCGGCTGTAATTTGAATCTCATTTCTCTCATCTCCATAACCCGCGACAAACCTTCTGCCATTCCGAAACGGCCCATTTCAAGAGATGTTTTAGCTTTTTCTATTTCAGCAGTAAATTCCTGTTTTACATCTAAAGGCATAACTTCAAAACGTTGCATCGTTTCGGTAAAATTCTGCCTTACTTCCTCAAGTCTGTGCTGTCGTGATTCATCATTAAATTGATTTTTCAATTCCGAAAGTCTTTCACGGCGCATATTTATTATCAGTTTTACCGTTTGTTCGCGTTTTTCCAGAGCTTGATTAATTTCTTCGCGCGCTTGCATAACAGCCGTTAAGCGTTCGTCTGCATCATCGGCAACCAGTCTAATTATAGCTTTTGCTTTTTTCGCGGCGCGGCGTTCAAGATTATTTAGAGTTTCTATATGCTGGTTGGAAGCACTTTCAATGCGTTCAATCGCTCGTTTCGCTTTTTCCGGAGCCGTTACGCGCGTTTCAACTATCTCGGAAGCTTTTGTAACTTCGGATCTCATATCTTCCAAAGTCGCTTCCAAATTTTTCTGTTCTTCGCCGGTTAATTCAACTTCGCCTTCGTCAGCAAACGCCGTTTGTAACAATAGAGCCAGAGAAGAGGATTTGCCAACTATATTTTGAGCTTCTTCAAGCCTGCGGTCTGAAAATTGTAAATGGGTATCAACTTTTTGCATGTCCGAAAATGCGAATGCCAATTCAACTTTTTCAGCGGTTTGTTTCCACGGATACATCAGTTTTCCGCGTGTGGTGGAAGGCTGATATGCCCAGACAGTGCCGCCGACAACAAGCAAAAGCGAAGCAAAAGCGCCAACTAGGCCGAGCCGTAGCGAGGTCGGGCGCAGGAAATTGAAAAAACTTGGCGCGGTCAGCGCAGAGGTCTCTTCTTCAAAAAATCTTTCTCTCGCCAGCGCGTTTAATTTCGCATAAAACTTTTTATCCGCTTTTTCGCTGATTTGCAATTTAGGCAGAGAGGTGAGTAATTTTTCTAATTGTTTATCATCTAGTTTCATAATGTGTCTTCTTGGAATTGGATATTGTATTGGTCGCGTAGAGTTGCGGTTGCGCGGGATAAAGCTGTACGAATGGCTCCTTCTTCTTTGCCTGTAATTTTCGCTATTTCTTCATTACCCAGATCATCAACATATTTCATTAGCACTAGATCTTTTTGCGATTCGGACAGGTGTGAAACTAATTTGAGAATCCGTTCCATTGTCATGTTATGTTCCGCTGAATTTTGAGAGCCTACCTCTTTTGCAATTTCCAGAGCTTCTTCCAGCGGCAAAGTTTCTTTTTTACCGGCGTAATAATTTACAAGATGATTATGCGCGATGGTAAAGATCCAAGTTTTGAAAGGGCGGGTTTTATCGTATGAATCAAAGTGCTCAAATGCTTTTAAGAATATATCGGATGTCAGGTCTTCCGCCATATCGCGGTTAAAACCTATGCGATACAGAATATAGTTAAAAATTGAAGTCTTATGCTTTTCGTAATAAGCCGTAAACTGTTCAATATCCGCTTTTTGGGGCATTTAACTATCACATTAATGGATACAGCCGACGGGGCAATCTGTTACAGGGATAATTATAGAGGAAACAATTGAGATTTGACAATTGACATTTGACCCCGCTTGGCGGGGACATTTTGCCTCGCTCGGCAGGGACGTTTAACAAAACCGCAGAGAAAAATTTTTCCCTAGCATTTTTTAAGCACTATTTCGCGGCCAGCAAACGAGCCAAAGCGGATTTCTTATGTGCCGCATTATTCCTATGCAAGAGATTATTTTTTACGGCTTTATCAATAATACTTACCACTTCGGACAGCTTTTTAGAAGCTTCATCCCGCTTACCATCGGTGATAAGGCGTTTTATTTCTTTAATGCTGTCTTTTAGCTTATTTTTCGCCGCTTTATTCACTTCCCTGTGTTTGCGTGATTTGCGGAGATCCTTTATGGCGGCTTGGATAATTGGCATAACGGGGATAATATA
>JBBUCQ010000012.1:0-1078 GCA_038057715.1 Patescibacteria group bacterium
CGCGTTTCACGGACGCGAATACGATTGTTTGCGCGGTTGAAGAAAATCCAAAAGATGAAAATTACGAAATTCTTAAGAAAAATTTTGAAGATTTGAAACGCATGACGGATCAAAACGGCAAGCCTCTTAAAATTGTTGCAATCCCAATGCCCGAGCCGGTTATTTGTGAAGATTGCCGCTTGCCCGCCAGCTACGCAAATTTTTATATAGCGAATAAAGCGGTTTTAGTCCCGATTTTCCGAGGAAAAAATGACGAACCTGCTCTTAAAATTTTTGCCGAACTTTTCCCAACGCGAAGAATAATCGGAATAGATTGCGTAGATTTGGTTTGGGGGCTTGGGACGATTCACTGTTCAACACAACAGCAACCGGTTTACCCCACAAACTCCAAGTAGCACTTTTCGCAATACACCGGTTCCGGTCTGTCCGCGGAATAAGTCGTAAAAATTCCGCCTCCGCATTTTGAACAATTGCGCCCCGAAAGCGTCCGTGGATTTTTTTGTAGGCGCCGGTTTTTGTGTCTGCAAAGCCAACATTTTACCGGTACAGGCAATTTCATGTCTTTGTAAAATTTCAATTCCTGCGCAATAATTTTATAATTTTTCCCGCACTCCGCGCATGATAAGGTTTCATTAATAATGGAATCCGGCGCATCCTTGATATCATCCGGAACCGCATACGAAGATTTTACATATTCTTTCGCATCCGGATCTCGCCAACGCAAACCTTTTGCGAGGGCTTCTTCGGCTGTCAAAGGATAATATTCAAATGCAACCGAATCATTATAAGCAAAAGATGAGTACTGTATCGGTAAGAATTCGCCCCATTCTCCGGTGCGCTTCATATACTCAATTATCCGCGGCACAAGTTTTTCGTATTCTTCTTTCGTATATTTTTTATTCAAAATACAGTATTTTTGTTTGCGCAAAGCAACGCATCCGAATAAATATTCATTTCCCAAACAAAGATCGCAATAATTAATTTCGGAATTGGAATTCCACGAACTCATGGTAAATCTGCACTTGAAAAGTTCACCCGCACAACTCACCATTTCATAGCAGAGTTCGCATTTATCGCC
>JBBUCQ010000012.1:1178-7247 GCA_038057715.1 Patescibacteria group bacterium
TGAAAAGTTCACCCGCACAACTCACCATTTCATAGCAGAGTTCGCATTTATCGCCTACGAAATCCCAATCATAACTGTCTTTTGCATTAAATAAATGGCTCGCATACTTAACGTCATGCAAATCATAACAATCAAAACAAAAGTTCGCATTTTTACAGTTTTTTAAATAATCACCGACGGAATCTTCGCAATTTAAAACATTTAAATATTTTCTCGGCTCTTTTTGCAGAAATTCATTCCACTGTTTTTTCGCCGCCGCAACTCCGCTTGCCGTATACAATTTTAACGACTCCTTAATTTTTTTAAATTCATCCTGCGAAACTTTTTTATTAAATATGCAATAAGATTGATTCCGTTGGTTCGCGGAAAAAATACAGTTGTGGCAATTTCGCATGTTGTAACAGAAATAGTTTTCACTGCATCCTTCAACTTGCTGGGAAAAAGCGCACGCCTCGCTCTTGTGCGTATCCAAAGTCTCGTAGCAAAACCGGCTGTCATAAGTAAAATCAAAATCACAGCACCGGTAATTGCGATCGCTGAAACGCCCGTAATAACACTGCTCGTTTAAATCCGCCGTTGTAACCAAGTAAGAATCTTTATCACGCCAAGCGTAGTTTGTAAAATAGCTGTTTTCGTTTGCGATGCAATTTAAAGACATGCGCGGAACAGCCAGCCGAAGCTCTTGGTATTGCTCAAAAAACGGCTTCCCAAAATCAAAATCTCGTCCATAAGCCAACGGATCCCAATCATCTTTCCACCATTCTGTTTGGTCGTAAATTTTATAAGGGCTTCCCGGCTCATACATTGAAAGAATTTGAGCGCCCGTTTTATCACAGCGGCGATAGAAAAGATTTATTTCATTCCTAAACGCAAGCCGTCTTTGCTGGCGGCAAAAAGGACAAAGAGTAGGCGCCGACACGCCCACTTTCGCGTAAAATTTTACATCATCGTCCGTGACCGGAAATTGTCGTTGGCAGTTTTTGCAAGTATTCATATTCTACTGTTTCTTAACGATATTCTACTCTTTCTTAACGACATTATTGACATAAAACTATTTATGGTCTTTATGACTTTATCCATACAAACAGGATTATCAGTATGGACAGAAATGCATTCGCCGATATATATATCGTAAGACATCGCAACCATATATCGGGGTTCTTCCTGTGTCCCCGGTTGCCGCTCCAATGCTAAGTGTATACCGCAAGAATTAATACCACCATAATCAGGAATATTCCAAGGGTTTGCGTATTTATACATCATTATTTTACTGCCATCATAGTGTACGTATGTCCATTTTAATTCACGAGCTTCTTCGGCCGGCATATCTTTTTCAAGAAGAATAAAGCCAAGAATAGCAAGATCGCTTTCTAATTTTGTTGACAATCTTACATCATCAATTGCCGTAGAGTCATTAGGTGCTTGAACATCTACTTCAGCCATGGTCGCCACAGCTTCGGTAGCCGCCGGTGATTTTTCTTCTTCCTTTGACATATTTTTAGTGGGTTAAAAATTAAATTGTATTCTATTGTGACATGTATTAAACAACTGGTCAATCTGTATAGATACAAGTTCCCTAAATTTGTCCCTTTACAGGTTAATCTTGGTGTGCTATACTGTTGTCAGTATTATTGACAATTCTCCCTATGAGTCTGGCTCAAATCCTCCAAAACATCGGCCTCTCGGAAAAGGAATCAAAAATTTATTTAAGCCTGCTTGAATTACAAGAAGCTTTGCCAAGCGTCATTGCGCGGAAAGCGAACGTAAAACGTCCGACGACATACGTCATATTGGAACAGCTCCAAAAACGCGGACTCGTCGGTTATGTTAAAAAAGGCAAATTTTTGTATTTTCGCGCGCAAAATCCTCACGCGTTGATTGAAGATCAATATAATAAATATACGGCTTTGGAAAAATCTCTGCCCGAACTTCTGCAAATGCACGGGAAATACGTTGCAACTCCCCAGATGTCTGTTTATGAAGGGAAAGAGGGGCTGATAAAAATAATGGAAGACACGCTGACAACGCGAACGGGGCTTTTATGCTGGGCTGATGTCACCGAGGCCGTTACTTCGCTCAAAGATTATTATCCGACTTATATAGCGAAAAAAGTTAAACGAAAAATTTTCCTGCGCGGAATTTTTTGCGCCGATAAATTGGCACAGCGTTTTAAAGAACACGGTGAGGACGAACTTCGCGAAGTGTATTTAATCCCGAAAGAAAAGTTTCCGTTTAAAAATGAAATAAATATTTATGATGATAAAGTTGCGATAATTTCGCATGCCGATCAAATCGGGATAATTATTCAAAATAAAAATATTGCCGACACACAGCGAAGTGTTTTTGAATTAGGCTTTGAATATGCAAAAATTTTAAATAAATAGTTATATTAAATCGCGCCCTATTTATATCTTAAAAAAATCTTTTCCCTTAATTACGCTTTTCCCAAGGCTGTAAAATTTTTTAACGTCTTCCATGGTCGGCATTTTGAACATTTGCCCGAATTGTTTTAATATGTAGCCTTTTTCTTCGCGCCTTTTTAATTTTATTAGCGCTTTTATCAAAAGTTTTGCGCCGAGCTGAGCGCTTTTTTTATTTACGCAATAAATTGTATCCGACGGATGTACGAAAAAACGTCTTTGCAAAATTACCATGCCTCTATCAATTTTTTCAGTCATAAAATGCACGGTTGCGCCGGATTTCCTCCAATTTTTGAGCAGTACCCAGAATGAACTGAATATGCCGCGGTGGCGTTGTACAAGAGCCGGATGAATATTGACAGCCCCTTTACTTGGAATCGCCAACACTTCTTTATCAACAATCTGGAGCAAAAAACATGAAACAAGATAATCCGGCTGAAATTTCCGCATGAAGCTTTTCGCCTCTTCGGAATTTATGTTTCCCGCTTGAAGTAAGGGTATATTATAAAATTCCGCCATCTCATCTATTTCAAAATATTCGCGATTTTTATTTGGTATAAATAGCCTCCCGATTTTCATCCCGATTATTTTCCAGATATCCGTGAATATGCTTTTAAGCGAAAAAGCCCAGCCCGCTCGTTTTATAAACGACAACATTTTTTCCCAAGTGGCACCATTCCCCTTATAGGGGGAAGAAGTTACTATTCCCGCGACTTGGATATCGTATTTTTTTAAATAAGGGCTTTCCAGGAACGTTTTTATGGCTATATTTGCGCTTAGATGTCTATCTGATGTGAGGAGTATGACTTTCATGTGGGCTGATTTCCATTATATATAAATAAAAATCGTATTGACAACGATTCTCTTTTCAATACAATGAGGGCGTCTTTAACAATAAGTTAAATCCTAATTAGGGAGAAGTACGCTATGCGGAACGCACCCTAAAACCTCGCCTTGGCGGGGCAGGAGCTGATTAATAGTCAGCCGGCAACCGGCCGTTATCAACCGGAAAAATTAAGATTCCCCGCTATGCGGGGGAACAAAGCAAGGTGGTACCACGAAGTTAAAACTCTCGTCCTTGCAGCCAACTTTTTATAGTTTGGCTGCGATGAAGGGAGTTTTTTAAAAACCATTTTATATGATCAAAAAAGATCTTACAAAAATTACAGATTTAAATTCGCAGGAAATTGTGCGGATTATGGAACGTGCTTTTGAATTTAAGGGAAAATCAGACGCCGGCATACGCCAAGAAAATATCTTGCGCGGCAAAACCGTAGCAATGATTTTTGAGAAACCTTCATTGAGGACGAAAGTTGCCTTTGAAACAGCCACGGCTTATTTGGGCGGAATTCCGATTTTCTTAAGCAGTGGACAAATTTTAGCCAGCGGTAGAAACGTGCAAGGCAGGGAATCCATACCGGATATCGCAAGAAATCTTGAAAGATTCGCCGATATTATTTTGGCGCGAGTGTACAGCCACAGTACTATTCAAACAATCGCGGCCATTATAAAAAAACCCGTTATAAATTTGCTTTGCGACCAACATCATCCGACACAAGCTTTGGCCGATTTAATGGCGATTACATGGCATAAAAAAGAAACAAGAGGATTGAATGTGGTTTTTATCGGAGATGGAAATAATGTTGCCGTTTCTCTTATGCAAATTTGCGCGTTTACCGGTATGAATTTTACAATTGCAAGTCCGGCGGATTATGAAATTCCAATGAAAGAACGGGGAGGTACAAATTTTAAATTTATTAATGATCCGGTAGAGGCCGTGGAAAATGCCGACATCATCTACACCGATACCTTTGTTTCAATGGGTCAGGAAGAAGAAAGAGAAAAACGTTTGCGTGACTTTAAAAATTATCAGGTTAATATGGGACTGTTAAAACAAGCCAAATCTGATACTCTTTTTATGCACTGCCTTCCTGCGCATCGCGGGGAAGAAGTTACCGATGAAGTAATGGATTGCAATCAGTCAATAATTTTTGATCAGGCGGAATGCCGTTTACATATCGCAAAATCTTTATTATCTTTATATCTTAACTCTTAATCATTAACCCAAAATTTTATGCAAGAAATGTCATATAAAAAAGTCGCTTCATACGAAGCTCATCCCGGACAGGTTAAAAGGGTCGTACTTCTTTATTCCGGCGGTTTGGATACTTCCGTCATGCTGAAATGGATTAAAGATGAATATAAATGCGAAGTTATTGCGCTTACCGTAGATCTTGGACAAATGGCGGATGATTTAAATGCGATTAAAGCGAAAGCGATTAAACTTGGAGCCGCGCACGCGATCGTTATAGATGCAAAAGAAGAATTTGCGAAAAATTATATTTCACAAGCGATTAAGGCGAACTCTTGTTATCAAGGCGATTATCACATGGCAACTTGTATCGGCAGACCTCTTCTCGCAAAAATTTCAGTTGAAGTTGCGGAAAAATATGGAGCCGATGCGATTGCTCATGGTTGTACGGGGAAGGGAAATGATCAAGTTAGAATTGAAGCCGGAATTTTAACTCTTGCGCCGCATTTGAAAATAATTGCGCCCGTTAGGGAATGGGCGCTTGGCAGGGAAGAGGAGATTGCTTACGCAAAAAAGCACAATATTCCTGTGCCGACCACGATTGAAAAACCTTATTCGTACGACGACAATATGTGGGGGATTTCTGCGGAAGGAGGCGAAGTGGAAGATCCGTCTATTATTCCGCCGCTTGAAAAAATTCTTGCGCATAATGTTACTGCGGAAAAAGCGCCGAATGAATCCCTAACTATTGAAATTGATTTTGAAAAAGGTTTGCCGGTCGCTTTAAACGGTAAAAAAATGTCTTTGGTTGATTTGATTTTGGAATTAAACGATATTGGCGGTAAACATGGGATAGGCACGACAATTCACATCGAAGACAGGCTTGTTGGGCTTAAAATAAGGGATATTTACGAAGCTCCCGCGGCGCATATTTTAATTAAATCCCATAAATCTTTGGAAAAAATCGTTTCCACGCGCGAAGAAAATTTTGAAAAAGTCCACATTGATGAAAAATGGTCGTATCTTTGCTATGGCGCAAAATGGTATGAACCGTTAATGAAAAGCTTGAATGCTTTTATTGATTCAATAAACGAAAAAGTGACGGGAAAAGTGACGATAAAATTATACAAAGGAGTTGCGACAGTGGTTGCGATTAAATCTCCATATAGTTTGTTTAACGCAAATTTGGCGACATTTATGAAATCAAGCGCATTCAACCAAAATGCCAGCGCCGGATTTATTGAAATTTACAGCCTTGAGTCAAAAACCGCTTGCCAAATTGCTGCCGCGAATGAAAGGCATCAGGGTAGAGTTAAAAAAGTGTCGCACATTGCGAAAACGGCTAAGGTTCGCGTTTAATTAATCGCTTTTTATGCCGCAAATCTGGAATACAACCGGCCAAAAACTGCATCCGCAGGTCCTAAAATATACTGTCGGCGACGACTATATTTTGGATCAAAAAGTTTTTCTACCGTATGATTTAAAAGCTTCGCTGGCGCATGCGGAAATGCTTGTGCGTTTGAAAATTCTGACCAACAAAGAGTTTTCGCAAATTAAAAAAGGCCTCGCGGAAATTAAAAATCTTTGGGAAAAAGGAAAATTTATAATTACGCAGGA
>JBBUCQ010000012.1:7347-11834 GCA_038057715.1 Patescibacteria group bacterium
CACATGCAAAAAGCGATGCCGACAACCGTTGGAGTTTGGCAATCCGCCTACGCAGACGCTTTAACGGATGCAAACGAATTTATAGACGAAGCGCTGGAAGTTTTGGATCAATCTCCGCTCGGTAGTGGCGCGGGATATGGTGTACCGTTGTCTATAGACAGAAAATTTACGGCAAAAAAATTAGGTTTCAGCAAAGTGCAGGAAAATCCGATTTACTGTCAGCTTTCGCGCGGATTTTTTGAAGCGCAAGCATTGAATGCGGCGGACACGGTAAGTTTTATTTTAAGCAGATGGGCAAGCGACCTAATGCTTTTTACAACAACCGAGTTTGGATTCTTTTCTTTGCCCCGAAATTTTACAACCGGTTCCAGCATCATGCCCCAAAAACAAAATTATGATGTTTTTGAAATTATGCGTGCAAGCGCGAGTATGGTTGAATCCGCGCGAAATGAAATTCAGCAAATTGCCGGAAAACTTCCGTCGGGTTATCATCGTGATTTACAGCTCGTAAAAGCGCCCTTGGTTAGGGGACTGCAAACCGCATTAGGCACGCTTGAAACAGCTCTCGCAATCGCGCCGGAATTAAAACCGAATAAAGAAAAATTATCCGCCGCCTTAACGAAAGAACTTTTCGCCACCGCTGAAATTTTTAAACGCGTAAAAAAAGGCGTTTCATTCCGAAAAGCATACGGAATGGTGAAGAAAGAAATTAAGAAAGAAGCAGTTTCAGACCAGCTCTAATGGCTAGTAAATCAGGTTCCTGAACTTCCGGTTCCGCTCCGGTATGTTGTTGATCTTGCCGTAATTGTTCCAGCAAATGTTCCAGTCGCGCAATTTCGCAAATTGTTTTAGTCTCCGCTCGTCCATAGAGAGATTCTTCGTTTTTGCGATTTTGCTTATGTAGTTTTAGCAAAGCTGTATATAAACCGAATAAATAATTCGGATCATGCATGTCCAGCTGTTCATCCTGAATAACCGCTAATATTTGGTGCCCAATTCTATAAATTTCCGCAACAACTTCGGGCGAAATTCTCCCTGCATATATTTTTTCCTGTCCGGCTTGTTCTAATTTAACTCTGGCTAGAGCTGTTAATTGTGCAATTTGTATTCTTTTTTGATGAGATTCCATAATTGTCTGATTAAAGCTAATCTTTTTCGCCCACAACATCCATAGAAATAAACGTAGACGCTTGGACGTTAAACCATCGTGCATCTTCGGGCGTGCCAATCGGCGTTCCTTGTCGAACATACGGCGATTTTACGATAATGCATCCGATAACTTCTATTAAATTTGTCCTAACAGCTCTTATGATCCCTTGGAAAGCCAACTGGGACGGCACACCATTTCGGTGAGCCGTAGAATAATCCAAGGTTTCTATGTGTACTTTTTTGCCGATGAGTTCTTTCATAGAGGCTTAGTATAGTTAATTCCGAATATTTGTCAAATTTGATTTTTGGGCTGTTGCGACCTGCCGGCAAAAACATGACAGCCGCAGATTAATCTTCAAACCAAAAATTGCATGATCCGTTATAAATCTATCCAATATCTCAATTCAAATTTATCTTCACGGGGGATTCTGTCCTGAAATTGCCCCCCATTTTTCTCAATAATTTTCTGCGATGCGATATTTGATTCATCGCACGTCACCAGAACTTTTTGAAGCCCGATCTCTTTAGCTTTTGGAAGAGCCAGTTCTAGAATTTTACCGCCATAGCCTTTATTGCGAGCGGAAGGGCGAATTGCATAACCGATATGTCCCCCGATTTTTTCCAGGTCGTCGTTTAATTTGTGGCGAATATTTATATGGCCAACAAATTCATCGTTATCAACAAGCCAGTAGGTTGTTGCCGGAACCCAATGTTCGGGAAGATTTTTGCCTTTGGAATGGTTTGAAATGCGTTGAATATATTCGTCCATATCGGTAGGCTTTTCAGCTACATTCCAAAACCCCCTCCGGTCTTCCGCTTCAAATTCAGCGATAGCCTCTTTCCAGCTTTTTTCGTACTTTTTTGTTGGTTTTACGAGTTTCATACAATTAAAATTTTATTAGCCGCAAATATACCGGTTATATACGAATCTTCAAGTCCGATTACATTATGATCACCTATTAAATATAGATTTTCACCCTGTTCGCAGTCCAACAATTCATCTCCCGTAATATTAAAAGCGGGTTCCCAATGTTTTTTAAAAATAATTTTTGGCTGAATAAAATAATTTTCAAAATTCGGATCCGATTTTTTTGAGTAAAAAATATACGAGTTGTCCGGCTGTTTTCTAATAAAGATAACGGGGGAGTCGCTGGTAAAAAGCTCAAATTGACCGCCTTTCCATTTATCTTTGAGTTGTCCGGAGATATGAAATACATAAGCATTTGAACCTGTTTTTAATTTTTTAAGACCGATTAATTTTTGAGCGACAGATGCCGGAGTCGCAACAACAACATTGCGCGCACTGTATACTCCGCCGTTTTTTGTTTGAATCTCATATTCTTCGCCTCTCTTCAAAGCCGTTACGGAATCAATAATAATTTTATCTTTAAAGCTTTTTGTCGCTTCATCGGGCAAAAATATAAATTCATACGCCGGCAAAATAAGCCCAAGGCACAGCCTCATAAAATCAAACGCCGACACTTTTGATAAAGGCAAAAACGTACACATATATATTCCTTCGGATAAAAATTTATTCGCGATTTCAGCGATCTTTTTTTCCTTTATAAATTCCGAAGCTGTTTGGAAATATAATTTTTTAAGCCCAGGATCAGTTTCAATGACAAGTTTTTGGCTCCTCGTCTCGCACATTTTTTTAAAACGCTCGTATTTTGATTTAAAATTATGCAGGAGGTAAAGCAACCGTAAAGCCTGAACAGGATATCTGCACATTTTTACCAAGTGATAGAAATGTCTTCTTTTGTCGTGAAACTCAACAAAAAACGGATGCAGTTTTTCGCCTTTTTTAACGAGAGGCAAAATATGCCGATAATTATTTAAAACAAAATAAGCGCCATAATTCACGCGCCCGTCTGAAGATGTCGTAATTCTCCCTCCGATATTTTCCGTAATGACGAGAAAATCTTTTTTATGTTTAGCCAGTTGCCGCGCACAGCCAAGCCCCGCAATGCCGGCGCCGATGATAATTGTTTCTATTGTTTTGTTTTTCATGCCATAAGCTTATTTGCGGGCGAGTCCTTTGTAAAGATAGTATGCCGAGAAAATCGCAAAAAACACATTCAGCCAGAAAAATATCCAGCTCGCTTCTATGTAACTGAATAAAGCTATAAGGATACTGCCTAATGTTAAAGAGATGCTCCGACGTAGCGTGCCCATTTGAAAGGCGTAGCCGAGGCCGATTCCACAAAGTCCGAGAATAAAAAAAACAGTATTGTAGCCTTCAAAAAGATAAAGTGACCAGATAATTAAACCGAGACTGCTTATTGTGAGAATGGGTACATCAACCTTGTCCGGCGTGTTAAGCATCATTAAAATACTTGATACAGCCACAAGTATTTGTAACATCACGAAAAAAATAGACCCACCTTGTTGATAGCCAAAAATCGCATAGAGAAACATAATGAAACTGCCTACCGCAAAAAGCCAATTTTTGGGTGATTTTGTTGGATGTTGAACATCTTTAATATCGGGCCACGCCGCGCCGGTTATGAGAACGAGCGAACCTAAAAGTCCAGTTAGGAAAATGTAATTCATAGGCGAGCGATTAATGGTGGCAATTTTTTAATGTAAAACATTTTGTAAATCTTCCGTAGATATATTTGCCCGTTTTAAAATGCCGAAGAGTAAGCCGCGTTTAATATCGCGGGCGTGGATTGGTACAACAGCAATATGTTTCGTCTCGGGATGTCGGAAAATTGCATGACTGCCTGTTTGTCTGCGAAAAACAAAGCCTAATTTTTCTAAGGCTCGTAGTAATTCTTTTGGTTTGAGTTGTGGGAGACGTTCTGGCACAACAAAAAAATACTAGACTTTCACGGGAACCGCAACTGTGGCTGCAACATGCTCTTCACTTTCAACAGGGATTTCATCGCCATCTTCTTGGAGTATCTCAAGATAACCAGCAATGGCATCTTTGGCATTTTCTTTTGCTTCTTCAAAAGTTTCGCCTTGAGTCGAGCAACCAGGGAGTACGGGCACATATGCTATATAACCCCCTTCTTGAGCTTTCTCGAAAATCACAGTATATGTGAAGACTTTCATGATCATATTATAGCAAAAAACAACTTTAATAGCCAATTTCAAGAGCCGCAGAATAGTATTTGAGTTTCTGACATAAGTGTAATTATTAATTAGTAGATTATTACCTATAGCAAATTTTTCAATTTCCGATAACGTCCGTGAATATGCGATGTTTTGCAATGGTATAATTGCACGGAGTGCTTACCATTGCAAAACTTGGGTGAACGAACGGAGCGTAGCGGAGTGAGTGAACCGCATATTCACTGTTATATGATGTACATTTTTTCCTTTGATTCCGC
>JBBUCQ010000013.1:0-3992 GCA_038057715.1 Patescibacteria group bacterium
ATTATGAAAGTTGTTCTTCTTTCCGCCGGTAGAAGCGTTCGCATGCAGCCTGTTTCCGATAAGAATTTTTTGAAATTCTGCGGCAAGCCTTTAATAGAACACCAAATAGAAGCTTTAAAGAAAGCCGGTTTTAAAGAAATTTTAGTTGTTGGGGGGAAACATAATTTGGTACAGCTTAAAAAACTGGCGCGTGAATTTAAAAATGCGAAAATAAGCATTGCCGAACAGAAAAATCTTGATTTGGGAATGGCGGGAGCTGTTTTAACTGCCGCGAATTGGATTGGGAATGATCCGTTTTTGGTTGTGAGCGCGAATGATGTTGTGGATTTATCCGCATATGAACTTGTTAAGAAAAATATTAAGAGTGGCGAAGGGCTTCTTGTAGCCAAAAAAGTTTCGCAGTATTTTCCGGGCGGATATTTAAAATTAGACGGTAAAGGAATTATAAAAACAATTGTAGAAAAGCCGGCAAAAGGCAAAGAGCCGAGTAAGTTGGTGAATGTCGTGATTCATTATCATCCTACGCCGAAGGCGCTTTTTGAAAATTTAAAGAGAGAAATAAAAAACGGCGATGCAAATGATATGTATGAACGCGCTTTACAGTCACTTTTTGATGTCGGAATTGTTTATCGCGCGGTGCCGTTTTCGGGCTTCTGGCAACCAATAAAATACCCTTGGCATGTTTTGGATTTAATGAATTGGTTTTTTGATAAATGTAATTGCAGGGGTAAAAATGTGGTTCTTGCTCCGTCCGCAAAAATTGAAGGCGCGGTTTTTTTAGATGATGGAGTTCGTGTTATGGATAACGCCGTTATTGTCGGACCGGCATACATCGGCAAAAATTCCGTTATTGCTACAAATGCACTTGTGAGGTCTTCTCATGTCGGCGAGAATTGTGTAATTGGTTTTGGCAGTGAAATTGCGCGAAGTTATATCGGCGATAATGTCTGGACTCACGCAAATTATATTGGCGACAGTATTATCGGTAATAATGTATCGTTTGGTTCGGGCGCTGTAACGGGCAATTTAAGGCTTGATGAAAAGAATATTTTAGTAAACGTTAATGGCGATAAAATTGATTCCGGTCGTAATAAAATCGGACTTATTACAGGCGATAATATTCGCGCAGGAATTAATGCGAGCTTTATGCCGGGCGTAAAACTCGGTTCAAATTCGTTTATCGGGGCAGGAATTGTTGTAGGGCAAGATATTCCCGGAGGAAGCTATGTTACCGGCAAATGGGAATTGAAAATAAAACCGAATAGTGAGAGAATAGACCCTCGTGGGAAATCCCTTTAATACTCGCGCTAATGAAAATTTCTTGCATAATTGTAAATTGGAACCTTAAATATCTTCCTCGTCTCTGCATAGAAGCGTTGAAACGCAGTAAGACCGATTTTCCGTTTGAAATAATCGTTGTTGATAATGATTCTCACGATGAAAGCCTTGAATATCTTGAGCAGATGCACAAAAAGGGTGAGATTACGCTTGTTCATTCAGGCGCGAATTTGGGCTATGGTCGCGCAAATAATTTGGGCGCGAAATACGCAAAAGGAAAATATCTTTTAGTTTTAAATCCGGATGTTTCCGTTGAAACCGATACGCTTCAAAAAATGGCTGAATATATGGATTCACATTCGGACATCGGTTTGCTCGGCCCTCAACTTTATTTTTTCAACGGTCAAATTCAGGATTCATGCAGACGGTTTATGCGACCTATGGATTTGATTATTAAACGGACTCCTCTTCAGCGTTTTAAATTTTTCAAAAAGCGCGTTGAGCAATATGTTATGGCTGATTTTGACCATAATAAAACGCAAGAAGTTGATCTTGTTACCGGCGCGTGTTTTATGACACCTGCAGAAGTTTTTAAAAAGGTTGGCGGTTTTGACGAGCGTTATTTTTTATTCATGGAAGACGCCGATCTTTGCAGAAAAATTTGGGAAGCCAAGAAAAAAGTTGTTTATTTTCCGTCTGCGCGAGCGCTTCATTACCACAAACGCCTTTCCGGCGGAAATATTTTTTCTCTTCTCCGCCAAAAAGTTTTCTGGATTCATTTAAATTCAGCGGCAAAATATTTCTGGAAATGGAAAGGTAAGAAGTTGCCGCACGCGTAAGTCAAAAAATCGCAGAGCAAGGTTGACATATCTATGGTTTTTGCTAATGTTCTGGTCTATGGAAAGATATATTTCATCTCTTGGGGAGCTTGATGAGGACGCATTAAGAGAACATATGCGAGAAATTGTGGCGCATCGTGTTCCGCCGCTCCTGCCATCTTTTGATAAAGAAATTGGCAAAATTATGAGAGCGGATATTGGTCCGCGCATAAGAATATTATTGCAAAATGTTTCCAAAATGAAAGACGCTAAAGTTGATATGCGAAATCAGGCGGAGTATGCGGTTGCAGTATGGATAAGAGGAGTGGCAAGTAAAGCGGCATATGTCAGCTATAAAGCATTGATGGAGAAAGAGGGACATGAAGAGCTTTTAAATCCGGAACATTTTGATCCGCCGGATTCTACATTGGATAATCCATTTCTTAGATTTCAAGAATTAAAGAAGTTAGTTTTTTCAGCAGGTTCAAAATGGGTAGATCAGGGAGGTAGAATTTTTGTTACAGTGACGGTTACATCTCAAGTTTTTGTTTCGTTGCGCGAAGAAGGGAGTACTAAAATCGTTGCACATTCCCCTTTGTCTAAGTTTTTCAAATCTTTACGGAGGAGTTAATTCGTCCACATCCATTCCGCCGGATTCAGCCGTTGTACAGCCTTTTTTCTTGCTTTCCGGAGCGGCCGACCAAACAACCGCTACGCCTTTTGCGCTGTTTGAATAAACAACTTTGAAGCGTTTGCCGATTGTATCAATAGTCGTGATTGCTTTCGGTGCAAGAGTGAAAGATTTTGTCTGTGCTTTTGAGAATTTGTTGGTGGAAGATGTTTGAAAAACAACGGATTTATCAGTGACATCAGCCAGTTTTAGATAAACTGTTTGTCCTTTTTTATCCAACCAGCTCATGACAGCCGGGGCTTTCTTTGTGTTTTTTGTGAAAAATAAAATATTAAACGGACTGCCCGGACATTTGTCGGCGTTATTATCAATTCCGTCGCCATCCGGATCAGGATCTTCTCCGCCGAATCCGCTATAGAGCGTTCCATAAGGTTCATTTGCCGCGAAAACGAAACTGGCATTTACAAGGGTGAATACGAGTACAAGAGCAACAAGAAGTTTTTTGGAATCCATAAATTTGTTTTGGTTAAATTATATTTGTATTTTTACGGTTCAAGTATATTATACAATATTTTTGTTCTAAAGGCAAACACAAAAAATTGATGGTTTACGGAGATTTGCTATCATTAGATCCTTTTTAATCTTTAACAATTTTTTATATGATTGGAGAAAACCATAGAAGCGTACCGGAAAATAGATGTACTTGTTATGGTGGAAGAAAGTCAAAGGAACTCAAAAGGGAATCGGCTGAACAAGCACAGGGACGTTTAGTAAAAGAAATTACTTCAGCTATCACACATACAATTTCAAAAGTATTTAAGAATAGAGGCAATCATCTTCTTGTGAATGTATGCGGAACAAGTTTTAATGTAAGTGAACGTCCGGTTAGTGCGAGAATACGGAGACAGGCAATAAAAGAAGCTCTTGAAAAAATAGAAGCAGATGTAGAAAGATTAGTTGCTGATATAAAAGCAGATCGTTCTGATGTCCAACAGCCTTTTTGTCCTATACTTAAGTAATTTTTCCGTCCGCAAACATTTGAATTACTCTCGGATACCATTCTTTTTCCAATGTCTGCACGCGGTCTTTTAAGGTATCCGGAGTGTCATTCGGAAGCACAGGGCAGGTTTTTTGCAAAATTATTTTTCCGGTATCCACGTCTTCTTCTACAAAGTGGATCGTCATGCCCGTTTCAGTTTCGTGAGCAGAGAGAACTGCCTCATGAACACTTTGGCCGAAGAAATTTTTCCCGCCGAATTTAGGGA
>JBBUCQ010000014.1:0-2702 GCA_038057715.1 Patescibacteria group bacterium
GGCGGCCATAGTAAAGGTTCCGCTGGCGAGAGTATAGTATGTACCTCCTCATGTTGCCGAACCGGTTACTGCGTAGCCGACTTGTACCTCTGCGGCAGGTGCCGCGGAAAGCGTTACTCCAACTAGGACAGGTGTTGAGCTTTCCAATGCACTTGCGGATGCGGATGAAAATTGAACGGTTGGATTGTCATTATCTTGGATTGTGTATGTATGTACTTGAGTTGTACCAAGCGTTGAATTAACAGGACCGGATAAAGTGATAATAACCGTCTCATCAAGTTCGTCAGTTGTATCATTTACTATCGCTAAAGTAACATTTGCAGTAGTTTGGCCGGCTGGAATTGTCAATGTACCATTTGCGAGTGTGTAGTCCGTACCGCCGCCGGTTGCAGTCCCGGTGATGGCGAAATTGACACGCGTTTCACTAACCGAAGCCGCTGAAAGCGAAACCGGAATAATCATTGATGCGATGCTTTCGGCGCCGGCTGAAGTTGATGAACCAAAACCGATAGTCGGTTGGTCATTATCGTTAATTGTATAAGTATGAACCGTATTTGTTGATAATATGGCGCCGACAGGATTACTTAATGTGACTATAATAGTTTCACCGGACTCAATTACACTGTCATCAACGATCGTGGCGGCAATATTTGTGCCGGTTTGGCCTGCCGGGATGATTGCTGTGCCGTTAGCGAGCGTGTAGTCCGTACCGGAGCCGGTAGCTGTTCCGGAAACGGTATAATTTACACTAACCGGTTGTGTTGAAGCGGCAGAAAGTGTTAAATGGAAATTTACCGATGTTGCGTTTTCCGCGCCACTGGAAGTAGAGGTATCAAAACCAACCCCAGACTGATCGTCATCTTTAATTGTATATGTATGGATTTTTTGAGTACCAAGAGTTACTTCGGTAGCAGATATTAATGTGACAACAACCGTTTCGTCTCCTTCTTGTGCGGAATCATTGGAAATAACGAGGGGAATAACACCTATTGTTTGACCGACAGGAATAACAAGATCGCCGTTTACCAAAGTATAATCGGTACCGCTTCCGGTTGCTGTTCCGGATACTGTATAGGAAATTCTTACATCTTTCGTTGTCGCTTTTGAGAGTGCAACCGTAATGGACGGTGCAGCATTTTCTAATCCTTGGGATGAACTAACTGAAAATTGAACGGTTGGCGGTATACTGGCAAGAGCTTTAGCCCCCAAAAACTGCGTAATGATCAATCCCTCAAATGCTTTATTTGGTCCCAGCTTTTTTTTCGCCCAGATATGCGCTGTTTGGCCTTTTATCAAATCACCAAGAGCCGCTATTTGCGGACCGCTTTCGGTAACTTTCACAATAACCGCTCCGGAAGTAAGCACTTTTTTCTTTGCGCTTTTTTCTTTGCCGATAAGAATAAAATTCTCCGTAACATTTATATCGGTTATTACTTTGGTCATTTGCTGAACACTGTTAAAACCAAATTCAACCGCTTTAGGAGCTTTTTCTTTTTTCTTTGCCTCCGCAACCGGAGAAAAAACCAGAGTATTTAAAATAATTAAAGTAAGTGAAATAAAAATGACGATTCGTTTCATAAAAAAATAAAGTTAAAAAGTAAGTTATGTACATAATAGCATAACTTAATAAATTGATGTTTTTTACGCCTTTTTCACAAAAATTCCGCTCGTCCAGGTGCCTGGCATTTCTTGGACACAGGCTCTTATAGCCGGGTTTCGTGTGTTTAAAAATTTGGCCCTTGCGCAGTCGATTAATCTCATTGCTTGCATCGCGACAATCCTCGATGCAGGGTTATGGTCTAAATTGGCGGCGATAATTATTTCGATTAATTTTTGGTGATCGGCGGGTTCTAAAGTTCCTTGTTCAAAAGGTTCATCGTTCGGCTGAAAACAATGACAATAACATGTTATAAGTGCGATTCCCTCTGGCGAATCAGCCTGATCCATCTTTGCGATATCTTCCATTAGCGTTTTAAAAATTGGCGGCCCATTGGCAATCCAATATGTTTTTCTTTCCGGATGGTTTTTAAATTTCAGCCCATCAGAATCTCCATATGCAAATCTTGAAAGTTTTGTTCCGAAAAAGCTGTCAATAAAAAGAAAATTTTGTCCTTCCAATTGATTTGTTTCCGACTCAAGCGTTGATGTAACTCCGTTTTCGGGGATACCGTCGCGTAAGGCAGCTATTACAATTCCGGCTATTCCGTCCTGGGCGCAAATATCGTAAATATGAACGTCTCCGGATTCTTCAAACAGTCCGAGTTTAAGCGCCGTCAAATAAATATTATCCAGCAATTTTTGAGCTTTCATATGAGCAATTTTTGTTGCAAATTGGTTTTTAGCGCCTGAAGGCGCGAATTCGGGCATTCTTCCGTCTATATATGAAAGCAAGATTGCGGAAATCTCCTTGACGATTGTAGCTTCCTCTTCGGTATAAGGCTTGAACACATCATCCGCTCCAATCTTTTGCCAAAGATTCTCAATCCATTTTCTTTGCTCTTCCAATTGCACCGGTCTATCTGAAGCTTGAATAGCTGGAAGCAATCGCGCGCCGATTACATTGCGTTCTCTTCTCATATTTGACTCCTCTATCAAAGTTTCAAACATATTCGGCTGTTGCCATCCGGGCTTCAGCGATAATAATTCGCCCATCGGAATTTCTGTATCAATTGAATGTTCTTTTTTCATAGGCGCGTTGATAG
>JBBUCQ010000015.1:0-4721 GCA_038057715.1 Patescibacteria group bacterium
GCATCTTATGTTACACTCCATGAGGTATTTTTTAGTAAGATTTTATAGTGTTTTATGGCTAAAAGTCCTCAAGGAAGTTATACAGCTGAACATATACAGGTTTTGGAAGGTTTGACAGCTGTACGGCGCAGACCGGGCATGTATATAGGTACAACAGACGTTGCGGGTCTTCATCATTTGGTTTGGGAAGTTGTTGATAACGCGATTGATGAAGCAATGGCGGGTTTTTGCAAAAATATAGAGGTCATTATTAAGAAAGACGGTTCGCTTTCCGTTGAAGATGATGGACGCGGAATTCCGGTTGAAAAACACAAAAAAACAGGAAAATCAGCGCTTGAAACGGTTATTACGATGTTGCATGCCGGAGGAAAGTTTGAAGAAGGAGGATATAAAGTTTCAGGAGGTTTACATGGAGTCGGCGTTTCAGTTGTGAATGCTTTGTCGGAATGGATGATTGCGGAAGTTTACCGCGACGGGAAAATTTATACGCAGGAATACGGCAGAGGTGATGTAAAAACTCCCGTAAAAGCGAGCGGAAAGAGCGAAAAAACGGGTACAAAAATTACGTTCAAGCCGGATAAACAGATTTTTGAAAAAATAGAATTTAATCTTCAGACGATTTTGGCGCGTATGCGTCAGCAAGCTTATCTCACGAGAGGTGTTTCTATTTTACTGATTGATGAAAGAACGGATGAAAAATACAAGTTTTATTTTGAAGGAGGAATTTCTTCGTATATACGCCATCTTAATAAAAATAAAGAAGCGCTTTCCAGTATTATTTTTATGGATAAGGAAGCGCCGGAATGCAATGTTGAAATCGCTTTCCAATACACGCAGGCTTTCCAGGAAAACATTTTTACTTTTGCGAATAACATACATACGCCCGAAGGAGGCATGCATTTAACGGGTTTTCGTTCCGCTTTAACAAGAACTATTAATAATTACGCGCGTAAAAACGGCTTGCTGAAAGAGAAAGATGAAAATTTAAGTTCCGATGACGTGCGCGAAGGCTTGACTGCGATTATTTCCATAAAAGTCAGGGATCCGCAGTTTGAAGGTCAGACAAAGAGCAAGCTTGGAAATCCTGAAGTTCGCACTGCTGTTGAAACCGTTTTTAATGATTTTTTCCAGACTTATTTGGAAGAAAACCCGAAAGATGGGGGAGTAATAATAGGAAAATGCGCTCTTGCCGCGCGTGCGCGTTTGGCCGCTCGAGCGGCTCGTGATTCAGTTATCCGCAAAGGCGCGCTGGAAGGAATGACTCTTCCGGGGAAACTTGCCGATTGTTCTTCAAAAGATCCGAAGAGTTCGGAACTTTATATAGTTGAGGGAGATTCCGCAGGCGGTTGTTTTTCCGGAGATACAAAAATAGCTCTCGCGGATGGGCGCGCAATTTCTTTGGAGGACATTGTACGCGAAGCAAAGTCTGGAAAGCAAAATTATTGTTATACTTTGACCAGTGATGGACATATTGCGATTGCGCCGATTCAGAATCCCAGGCGTACAAAAAGGAATGCAGACGTTGTTAAAGTTACTCTTGATAGTGGTGAATCGGTGACCTGTACACCTGATCATCGTTTTAGATTGACTGATGGGTCGTATGTTCAGGCTAAGAATTTAACGTCAGAAATGAGTCTTGCGCCTCTGTACCGCCAGCTTTCAAAAATAGGGAAAAGAATTACTATTGAAGGTTATGAACTTGTATTTGATCCTGGGGATAAGCGGTGGATTTTCACCCATCTTCTATCTGACCGGTATAATAATGACTTTCGTGCAAAGCGAAAAGATGCTTATAATAAAACTTATTTTGAACATACAATCCGGTTAATGAAGAGTATATGGGACAAATTTGGATCGCTCGATATATACGAGCGGGAAAGAACGAAAAAGCGCAACAATAACCTTTTAAAACTCTCTACTTTTTTGGATCGTTTTTTCTCTGGCAATGAAGAATCAATGCATGAAGCGGTAAAACATTACAACCATAAGATTATTTCCATTCGTCGCCTTGCTGAAAAAATTGACGTGTATGATATTGAGGTTCCAGAAACCCATAATTTTGCTCTTGCAGCTGGTATATTTGTCCACAATAGTGCCAAACAAGGAAGAAATCGCGAATTTCAGGCCGTTCTTCCACTTCGCGGAAAAATCTTAAATGTGGAGCAGTCGCGTTTGGATAAAATTATTGCGAATAATGAAATTAAATCATTGATTATTGCGATGGGAGTCGGTGTCGGCGAGACTTTTGATATAGCGCGTCTCCGCTATGAACGCGTTATTATAATGACTGATGCTGATGTTGACGGCGCGCATATACGAACTTTGCTTTTGACTCTTTTCTACCGTTATTTTAAGACATTGGTTGAACAAGGGCATATATATATTGCTCAACCACCGCTTTATAAAATCAGCCAAGGTAAGCGTTCGCAATATGTTTACAGTGATGAAGAAAAAGAAGAGATGTTAAAGACCCTTGATCCAAGCCAAAAAGTTAATATTCAGCGCTATAAAGGTTTGGGTGAAATGAATCCGACACAGCTTTGGGAGACGACAATGAATCCGGAAACGCGCACAATGCTGAAAGTGAATATTGCCGATGCCGAACAAGCGGATATGATTTTTGACACGTTAATGGGGTCGGAAGTTGCCCCTCGCAAGAAGTTCATCCAAACTCATGCCAAAAAGGTGAAGAATTTGGATATATAAAATTTGCTGGATTTTTTCTCGCATTCTCTGTATTCTATGCCCCGTACCTTATGATATATCTCAAAAAACTACCAAAGGAATCAAACGAAAAGCTGATGCAAAGGTTTCAGAAAAAGGTGCAGGGAAGCCGCATTATACTTTTGGCAAAGGGAAAAATGTATTTTAAAAAGGTTGTAAAAAAGGGAGTGATCAGGAAGAAGGCGATTATGCGCGAACATTACCGCGCAATCAGAGAGAAACAGAAATTTATGTAGCGTTTTATGTTAATCCACGATGCTCTGCGGCAAGCGGAGAAAATTTTGCGTAATCAGATTGAAGTTGAGATATTGTTTTCAAGTTGTTTCGGGGTAGCGCGCGAAAAAATCTTTTCACATCCTTCTGCAAAAGTTCCAAGTAAGATTTTTGGTGGCTTTTTGGCGAAATGCGCTTCTCGCGCCCGTGGCAAGCCTCTCGCATATTTAACCCATCATAAAGAATTTTTCGGATTGGATTTTTATGTTGATGAAAGAGTTTTAATACCGCGTCCGGAGACGGAAATTTTGGTTGAGGCTGTGGTGGAACGGTTGTTAAAAATGGATACGGTGTCTGTTTGCGATGTTGGCACCGGTTCCGGATGTATTGCCATTTCGTTGGCAAAAATGTGGCCTGACGCGAAAATCACTGCTTGCGATATTTCCTCCGAGGCTCTTAAAGTCGCAAAGAAAAACGCGAAAATCCACGATGTTTTAGGTAGAGTTGAATTTATAAAGAGCGATTTAATGTCAGCCGTTTCGGATAGGCATTTTGATTTTATAGTTGCAAATTTGCCTTATATCGCTGAAGATGAAAAACATTTAGTTGATAAAGAAGTTTTGGGTTATGAGCCAAAAGAGGCTTTGTTTGGCGGTGAAACCGGTCTGGAACTTTTTGAAAAATTATTTAAACAGCTCACAAATTTATACCCCTCACCCCTCACCCCTCACCCCTCAACTCTAGTTTGCGAAATCGGTTTCAATCAGCGGCTCGCAATAAAAAAACTTATAAAAAGATATTTCGGCAATGTTGATGTAGAATGGAAGAAGGATTTAGCTGGAATAAACAGAGCATTTATATTGAATTTCCAATTATATGTTTGAAAAACTTCAAAAACTTGAACAAGAATACGAAGAGCTTATAAATAAACTTTCCGATCCTAATGTTATTTCAAACCAGAATGAATATCGCACGGCGGGAAAACGAAAAAGCGAAATAGAAGATGCCGTATTCTTGTATCGCGAGCTTCTAAAAGCGGAAAAACAAATTCATGAAGCGGAAGATTTAATGAAAGGAGCTGATGCCGAAATGAAAGCTCTTGCGCAGGAAGAATTTGAGTTGGGGCGTGCGAGAAAAACGGAATTGGAAGAAAAGTTAAAAGTTGCCCTTCTGCCGAAAGATCCCGACGATAAAAAAGATTGCATTATGGAAATCCGCGCAGGCGCAGGAGGGGAGGAAGCGGCTCTTTTTGCGGCTGAATTAAGCCGTATGTATATGAGATATGCGGAAAAAAATCGCTGGAAAGTGGAATTTTTAAGCAGGAGCGATGCCTCTGCCGGCGGATATAAAGAAATTATTTTTGCCGTTCGCGGAACCGACGCATATGGAAAGTTAAAATACGAAAGCGGAGTACATCGCGTGCAAAGAATTCCAACCACCGAGGCGAAAGGTCGTGTTCATACTTCAACCATAACCGTTGCCGTTTTGCCGGAAGTTGAAGAAATTGATGTTGAAGTTCGTACCGAAGATTTGAGAGTTGATACATTCAGGGCGGGTGGAGCTGGCGGTCAGCATGTCAACAAAACGGAATCAGCTATCAGAATTACGCATTTGCCGACAGGGCTTGTTGTGGCTTGCCAAGATGAGCGCAGTCAGATTCAAAATAGAGTTAAGGCGATGGGCATTTTGCGATCGCGTTTATATACGTTTCAAAAAGAACAGCAGGAAAAGGAGATGCATGACGAAAGGTTGGCCCAAATAGGAACGGGAGACCGCAGTGAAAA
>JBBUCQ010000016.1:0-8228 GCA_038057715.1 Patescibacteria group bacterium
AAAAAGTCCGCCCCAGATGTTTCCGAGCGTTTTTGAGAGTAAAACTATCAGGAAAATTACGGAGCCGCCTATCATTGCGCGTATAAATATATTTCGGCTCGTCATTGGAAAGGGTTTTAAATCCTGCGTTTGCGGAAGTTTTTTTACAACAAAGTAAGTTATGACAATAATAGGCAAAGCATATATAAATATGGATGTCATGTAGCTTGCAGGCGGATATAAAATTAATACGAGGCCGGAGATCGCCCATGCCGAAAGGCTTCCTATCAAGCTGATATAAAAATTAAAGCGAGCCAAAAGTGCGAAAAACATTACAAAAATATAATCTGCGGAAAGTCCTGCCGGAACCATGAGCGATGCTTGAACAACATCTTGCGGGGTCTTTGTGAGTCCTATGAAAAAAAGCCCGAGAGCCATCGTTGAAGGGACCGTTAAAACAATATTGCGCCAAAATCCCTTTACGCGTTCAGCGATCAAAGATTGCAAAGCTATAAAAAGCCCGCCGAGGATGAACGAGATTAGGAGTTGGAGATTGAAAAGCATATTTAGAATTTACCATTTAATTAATTCAGTTGCGATATTTGCATATGTTTTATAGACTGTAATCCATGCCAAGGTAGCTCAGTGGTAGAGCACACGACTGAATTTTCGGTCCGTCCCGTAGTAATGCGGGAATGAAAACCGGGTGAACTCGGGGAAGGTCTTCCTCAAAGAGGAAGAATAATCCCGAGCCGAGCCAGAGAGGGCAATGGTTCTCTGGAAGGTGTAGAGACTAGCGAGTGAGTCCCAACAATAATCTCGCATAAGCGCCCGGCTCCCAAGTAAATTTTAAACAAAATTTGCGGGAGATGAGATAGTCCAAATAGACCGTTCTTACGGTTTAAAGGAAAATCGTGGTGTCGGCAGTTCGATCCTGCCCCTTGGCACCATAGAACACAAGCGAGTCCTGCAATTAGCCATTTGCGCCCCCAGTCACGGGAGCAAATGGCTAATTGCAGAGACGAGCGCAGTGTTCCTATTATAAACAAAAAACTATTTCCAAGAATTCATCATCGTCTGCATCCCCGCGAATCCCCAGTTTGATGTCAAAAGGATTCCAAGAATGCCGATGATGATTGTGATCCATGCGTAAAGCATGATTTTTTCGCGTTTGCCTTCTTTGACCAGCCTCGCCAGCAAAAGCACTATGCCGAATAACAGGGAAAGAGCGAAAAGTCCGTGGAGATGCCACATGTAAGGCACTGTGCCGTAAAACGAGTTCATCATAAAGTATGGGATTAAAGAATAAAGTGTTTATTTAGCAGGATTTTCAGCCGGAGTTTCAACCGGTAATTTGCACCCTGTTTTTTCCGCGAGATTAGGGAGCGGCACTTCGCCTTCCATTCGCGAACCGTCCGCAAAAATCCAAGTAGGATATCCGTCAACTTTGTTTTTTAAACACAATTCCGGTTTGGCGTTAGCGCCGCGCGGATCGCATTCAATATAATTAATTTCAGCAAAACCGAGTTTCCCGAACATTGCTTTTTGATTAGCGCAGTGAGAACACCAATAAGTGCCGTACATTGTCGCGCCTTTTTCAGTTACGCATTTTGCAAAAGAAACATATTTGTCGCCGACTGGATCACTACATCCCGTTAAGAGGATAGAGAGGAGGAGTGTGCAAGCCAGCGCCGATGTTTTAGCCATAAATTAAGAGAGATTATAAAAATAAGAAGAATAATAATTTGCGAAGTTACGCAGAAAATACAGACCGCCTGCAGAACAAAAAATTCCATTGTCGTGAGATAAATTGAAAATCCAAGCGAAGCGCCTGTGAAAAGCGCTGTTAATTTCAGCGCGTAAGAGGGGATTTTTTCTTTAAGAAGTCCGAATGCCACGGCGAAAATAATCACATAAGCCGTGAATCCCAAAATCGCCACCGGAATATGAAAAATTTCCGCATAAATGCTTTTATTTACAATGTCGCAACTGACGTAATCATTAACATTACAAAATGCGCCGCCAACCGGCTTAAAATGCTGATAAGTAAGATATGCGCTAACAAGCATACCGAATACAGCGAGCAACATTAGGATTTTTAAATAAAATTTTCCTTTCGGATGGGTGTGAGAATACATCTGTATTTAGTATATCAGATTCCTTATGCGCTACATCCGCCGCCTCCACCTTCTCCCATATTCTGTTTTGGAGCAAACCATGGAAGTTCCGAAAGAGGATTGGAAATATTTTTTGCGAATCCGCTTCCGCTGGAATAATTTTTTCCTACAACCACTTTAGGATCAACATCTTTCCAGTCTTTATTTTCAAAAGTTTTGAATGCAATTGCGATTTTTGTGTACTGCTCCGGGAACCAGAATGAATTGAATTTCATCGCTTCTTCGTAAAGTTCTTTTTCACTTAAGCCTTGAACAACGCCGAGTTGAATTAAGCCCAACATTGCGGCTCCGTGATTACAATCCGGAAATGCCGTTGAATTTCCACAGCATGGTCTGAAAATGCCTTCTGCAACGCGCAAAACCAGTTCGTCTTGCTCCTTCGTCAATTTTAAAATTTCCAATTTGTTGTAATATTCTCCGCCGTTTTTGACCTTTCCAAGTGTCCATCCGCCGGTTGCCGCGAGATTGCCGATATCTTTTTCTCCCACATTTTTCAATGTTTCATCAAGCGCTGAATTTTTATTAGCAATACCGAGAGGCCAAAGAATATTTAAGAGAAATTGCGAATTTTTGCTGTCAATTAAAATCGGTTCATTGGAGGGTTCGGATAAAAGCTTTTTTTGTTCTTCCGTCATGCCGCCGCGCTGGGCATAGAGTTCTTCAAATTTCGCGACATCAATTGCGCCGCTTTCAATCAATTTAGGAACGACATCACCAAGAGAGATTTTTGTTTGATATCCTTTTGCCGGTAAAACATCCTTGGCAATTTCTTGCACTTCGGCTGTTTTTTTATCAATTAAAGTGAGAATTTGCTTCTCTTGTTCTTGCGTGGAGAGTTCAGGCTGTGGAATTACTTTGTATCCCAAAGCAATTCCGCCGAATATGGCGATGAAAAACGCGGCGACAGTAAGTATTGTCTTGTAGCGGATAAATCCGTCTTTGAGTTTTTGTAGAAACATAAATATTGAGAGTTAAATGTTAAATGTCCCCGCTCAACGGGGTTACTTCACCACAACGCCTTTTACTATAATTTCTTTTGGCGGAGAAATCTTTGTATCTGTATTAGTGCGTATATCAATTACGCGTGTGATCGGACCGGTTGCAGTAGGACCATGAGCATTAGGATCAAACGTAACCAGCATTTCTTTGGAGGTTTTTGCAGGTATTTCAATACCGGCCGCGATACTTCCATGCATGCCGAAAGTTTTCCCATCTATTTCCGCTGTTGTACACATGCACGAAGTTATCACTTCCGTGATTGTTAAAGATTCGTCCCCGTCATTTTTAAGCGTGAATTTGGTTTCAACATTGCCTTTTGCCATTGAAATGGTTCCAAAATCAAACATTTCGGGCGCGATTGTTAAAACTGAATTTGATAATTTTTGAGGAGTCGGCTCCAGCAAGCCTGCACGCCATACAAAGAATCCGCCGAGGATCACGATAATAGGGATAATGATGATTTTTAGAATTATTGATTGTTCTTGTTTCATAGGATTAAGTTAGTAATTAGTAATTTTCATTATTTTCCTTCCAGAATATCAACCCAAATTTCCAGTTCGGCTTCGGGTTTTTCCGGATTGTTTGTTGGAATAAAAATAGTTCGTTTGAATTTTTCTTTCGGTTCTTCGTGGAGATTTGGATTAAAAATAACCGTTAAAGTTGCGGAGCCGCCAGCCGGGATTTTTGCCGTTGATATTACGGCCGTAGTGCATGAGCAAGAAGTTGATATTGCGCCTATTTCAAGCGTTTTTTTGCCTTCATTTTTTACCGTAAATTTTGTTTCAACATTTCCTCCGAATTGCGGAATTTCGCCAAAATCGTGGGATGGGCGGTCAAAAGAAATTTTTGGGGCGTCAATTTGCGCGTTTGAATCGTTATTAGTTGTCTGTTGATTATTGATCGTCGCATTAGTCGCGCCCGATTCGGTCGGAAATCCGTCTTCCATCCAGTGGATTATTCCGCTGTTTAATTCCCAAACATTCGTATAACCGAGTGCTTGCATCAATGTTGCCGCCGCGCGACTTCGAGCTCCGGAGCGGCAATACACGATTATTTGATCGTCTTTTTTAATTCCGGCTTTTGTCAGGCTTGCTTCGGACAATTCTTTTAAAGAAATTCTATGCGTTGTTCCGGTTATACGAATTTCTTCATATTCGTCAGCTTCGCGAACGTCAAGAAGAACTAATTTTTCTCCTTTTTTCATTTTTTCCATTAAAGCCGCAGGCGCTATTTCGCTTTTTGAGACATCGGCATGTCCGTGTATTTTTCCGCTTGATGGTTTTAAGGAGTTTTCATCTTTAGGCGCGTAAGCGCTACATGCGCTGATCAGGAAAATTATGGGTACGATAAGTATTAAAAGTTTTTTCATAATAAGTTTTATGACCGATGAGTCATCGGTAAAGAAAATATATAGAAGTTAAAAATTATAAGAGCTACTAGAAGTAAAATATGCGGAGCCGTTGTTAGAATCAACTGGCGGCGGGTTTGCGCTGTGCGTTTTGCAATGCGGTATGTAATAAAAAATGTTCCAATCAGACCCAATGTAAGAATAATATATTGCATAACGCGTACAGTTCCGTAATTTAAAAGCCACGAGAATATCATTTGTTGAACTTCGCCCGAAAAAAGACCGGCAAATGCGGCCAGAACAGTTTTTCCCTCGCCGAAAAAATGGTTAAAGTTGTGAGCAAGGTGACCGGCAAGATCAACCGCAACAAACGCGTATCCGAATCGCGCGAAATTTTGCATGGTTTTTTCCTTAATGCCGTTTATTAAATTCTTTCCGGCTTTCGTGGAAATCCAGCTCGTTAGAAACATTAAGAGCAGGGGAATGCCGATGCTTAAAATATACGCGATTGTAAAAATCGCTTTTTCATTTTGAATGCCGGTTGAATTTTTAATTAAATCACTAAAAGAATTCCAAAGCGTGAGCATGCCGATATTCTGCAGAATTACAATTCCGACAAGCATTTTTGCGAAAAAGCTTTCGTCAAAAGTTACATAAAGTTTTTTCCAAAAATCACTGCCAAATGGACGCAAACCGAATGAAATATTGTCATGCGGACATGCCTTTACGCAGTTTCCGCAAAGCGTACAGAAGCGATTTCCTTCTTTGCTCGGGATTACTTGATAAAAAGGACAGCTGGGTTTCGCTCCTTTTCCTTGCGCGTCGGGAAGCTGTCCCGCAAAACAAAATTTCCCCGTGCACTTCGCGCAGATCTCCGGATTTTTGGCTTTTAATTCAAACGGCGCCGCCATTGAATAAGTTCCGGCTACATTTCCCAAAAAACAAACGTATCGGCAGAAAACGCGGCGTTCATATAAAAGTCCGCATACTGCAACGCCGAGCAAAAGTCCGACAAATACAAGACCCGTTATAAACGGCCTTTGTGTCATTCCGTAAACTCTATCAAACCAAGTTATTAATAAAAATATGGCATCAACAATCCAGAAACTGTATTTAACAAGCCATCCGGGCGGCCTCTTAAATTTGCCAAAATATTTTTGGGCTAAATCACTTATCCACGCAAACGGACAAATCGCACACCAGATCCTACCGACTAAAATGAATGAAAGGGGGAGAAGCGCCCACCAAAAAGTCCAAGTAAGGATTGAAGCGGGATTTTCCGAATAATAATATGAGCCGAAAAATAAATAATAAAAAATGAAACCGAATAAGATGAGCGCGGGAAATTGGAAAACAAACGGATACCACCTGCTTTTTACAAATTGGCGCAGATGGAAGTGGTCTAAAAGATCAATATTTTTGAGTGAGCGCAAAAGTTGCCGCAAAACAAAATAAGAGATCAAAATTGCCGAAATAAATCCGATTACGACGCTCCACTGGATTCCGTCCGTCCAATTTTGAAAGCGTCCCATCCAGATTCCGCCGTCCGCGCTCGCGACGGTCGGTGTTAAAAACAGTGCTATAAAAAATAATAAGTAGAAAAACATAAGTTAGTTATGATTTAAGACTGATGAAAGTCTTATTCTACTTATTTTGCACCACGGTTCGCAGCCACTTGAAATGTTCGGGAGAGGATTTGTTTTTTGCGGGTTGTTTTTTAAGAGGAACCGCTACGGGTTCAATCAGTATGGATGAAGGAGGCAGTACGGGAATTAAATTAAAATTCTGCTGACTGAAAACTTGTTGATTTTTATCGGCTTGCTCCAATACACAGCATAAACATTTTTCCGTAGAGTTTGTTTGTTGCGAAGATGCACATTGACTGCTTGCATCATGCGAAGTGAAAAAACTCATCACTGCAAGGTGATTTAATTGGAGGAACATCACGGCTGTCAGCGCAATCGCGATAAAAGTTTTTTTATTGATCATTGGTAATTCGTCATTTATTTCATGTATTCTATCATGAAAAACAGCACAACGGTTAGCGCGGAAAATGTAGCCAACCATAGCGTGCCAATTAAAAATTTGCCGTCTTTATTGTTGTCTTCTTCATATTTTGCCAAAGAAGCGCCGGAAATAAAAGCAACCGCTATAAATAGAATTATTAAAATAACGCTTTTGCCGAGCCAGTGATGCCAAAAAACACTTTTTAAAAAATCTTTTAATGGAGCATAAAGTTCAGCCGCTATTGTAATCAGCGGAATATAAATTATAGAGACGATAGCGGCGATGAAATATTTTTTCATAAAATTTTATAATCCTGCTTTAAGCCAGAGAGCGGTGCGCGCCCCCCACGTTATTAAATAACCCAAGATAGCCATTGAAAATACCAAGAGAGTCGCGAGCGAAGTTAGCCATAAAAACTTTTTCCTCAACGAAGGATTCTCCAGAAGCGCATGGCTCCGTTTCGCGGCAAAAATCGCCAGTAAAAAAGTCAGAACAGGCAAAATCAAAAAGATATGTTCTTTCGCCTCCATGATTATCAAATGCCCCCAAGGTTGTGGCCCTTCTTTTATAACCGGTTTTACAAGCGGATAAAAGAAAAGATAATAAGTTCCGCCGACAATCCAAGCCAAAACTGCATTTATAAAAGCCGCCCAAAGGCTGATTTTCAGCCACTTCAGCCTTTCCTGCCCGATATAAACGAGTTCTTTTATCGCCCACAGCAAACTAACTCCTGTCAGTTCGCCGAACACAAGGTGGAAAAAAACCAAAATCTGTGATGTTATTAGGAATGTTGTCATTTGTAAGTTCTACATATATACTGCACAAAGTTTTATGCAAAGTCCAGAACCTAATGCCAGATTATCTACGGATAAAAATCTTGTTGTTGTTACAGGCTTTAGCAGACCGGCTCCGGATGCTATCAAAGACATTCAGCATGTAGAAAATTTTGTTGGGGCTTTGACTAAAGAAATTAGATTCGCATCTCAATTAATTGTTTTAGGGTGTCCGCAAGAACGCGCCAAACAACACCCGGATGATATTATTGATTTTATAAATAGTGCTACAAGTAGACCCGATACCAATCAATTCGTTGTTGGCTTAAGTTATGGTGGGTTTTTGGCATTGGGAAGAGAATGTAAACGCGTTAAACATGGAGAGGAGTTATCGGATATTGTGCTTGTTGATGCTCCGGTAAATCCCAATGTGGAAGTTGCGCCGCCCAAAGATGGAAGATTTGATGCATTTGAATATCAATATGCAAATAGGAGGGGTACGGCTTTACGTTGCATGGCAGTTTTAAATGAACTTCCCGAGTCGGAATTAGAAAGGATTTATACTATTGGAACAGCTTCGGACGATATTGTTCCGAGTGAAGCGAAACATCTTCCAAACATTAATCATCATGAATTGCCGTCTAATATAACGGGACACGGACTTACGCCGGCGAAAATACAAGAAGTGGTTAGGATTATGGTGGAAAGGTTAAGGACATGCTCCTAGTCTTTCGGATTTTAAATTTTGACATTTGAGCTTTTTTATCATATATTATGAGTAATTTTTACTCTTTAATTTTTTTATATGCATTTAAAACCTCACGGTCTTGGTCTGGCTTTTGCTGTTCTTACGGCGATCGGTTACGGACTTTGCTCTTTGTTGTACGCTCTTTGGCCGGAACAATCACTTAAATTCATGAATTTCACCTCGCATAATTTTGATTT
>JBBUCQ010000017.1:0-4972 GCA_038057715.1 Patescibacteria group bacterium
ATTTTTTCCATATCCTCAAATTCTTCCTCGGGATTATCTTTGCCTTCCGTATAAGCCTTCATAAAACCAGAAAATAAAACGGTCTGACCCGTAGCGCGGAAAAGATAAGGCAAAACAGCGCCGGAGGATGCAGTTTCAATATCGGCTCCAACCTGTTCAAAAACAGCTTCTTTCATTTGCGAAGCGATCGTTCTCATCCAAATCAATTCATATAAATGGTGCTGGTCTTTGTCCAAAAATGGTTTAAGCGCCTGCGGATGAAGAGAAAGATCAACCGGACGAATCGCCTCATGCGCTTCTTGCGCGCCTTTCTTACTCTTATAAAGACGCGGGGCGGATAAACCAAACTCTTTGCCAAATTCTTTATTTATAACTTCTTGCGATTGCTTTAACGCCGTCTCCGACAAGTTCACGGAATCCGTACGCATGTAAGTGATAATACCCATTGTCTCGCCGAAAACATCAACGCCTTCGTACATTATCTGCGCAAGCACCATTGTTTTCTTAACGGAAAATCCGAGTTTTCGCGCGGCTTCTTGTTGTAAAGTTGATGTTATAAACGGAGGCGGAGGCGTACGCTTCGTTTCCTTTTTTTCAAGTTCTTTTACTTTATGCGTTGCGCCTTCCAATTTTTTTAAAATTCCATCTGAAGAAGTTTGGTCTTTTATATCGGCTTTTTTACCCTCTATTTTATTTAATTGCGCCTCAAATTCCTGACCATCGTGTTTATATTGCGCGGTAATGCTCCAATATTCATCAGCCTTAAACGCTTTTATTTCGCGCTCGCGCTCAACAATCAAACGCACGGCAACGCTTTGAACGCGGCCGGCCGAAAGTCCGTATCTGATTTTTGTCCAAAGAAGCGGAGAAAGTTCGTAGCCCACAAGCCTATCCAAAACTCTTCGCGCTTGTTGTGCATCAATTAAATGCTGATCCAGTTTTCGCGGAGTTTCCAGAGCATTTAAAATCGCAGGCTTTGTAATTTCATGAAACACAATGCGTTTTACATGTTCGTCTTCCGGAATTTTTAAGGCTTTTAACAGATGCCATCCAATCGCTTCTCCTTCTCTATCCTCATCAGTCGCGATCCAAACGGTTGTTTTGTTTCCTATTTTAGAGGCGAGATCTTTAATAACTTTTTTCTTATCTACCGGGACAATATAAGTCGGTTCAAAATTATTTTCAGTATCAACGCCGGTTTTTGATTTCGGCAAATCGCGGACATGACCCATTGACGCCATAACGACATAATCCTTGCCGACGAACTTTGAAATCGTTTTTGCTTTCGCCGGAGACTCAACGATAATTAGATTTTTTGCAGCTGCCATAAAATAATAGGTAACATTTGGAAGTTATAAATGAGAAGTGTACAGAATGTCAAATTTCAAAATTTAAACGACAAATGATTTTTTCTTATTGCGCACATCTGCTTATTATATCATAATCGTTTTCCTTTTTAAATAGACAAAAACAGGGTATGCCCCTTGCGCGGTTTCAAATTTTTGGCTTACAAAAGGGACTTTTTGTGTTTTATGTTAGGAAAAATGTTTTGAACGGCTTATGAAACGCATTTCCCGGCATTGTAAATGATTTTTTCTTTTCCCCTTGCATGTTAAACCAACATTCATATAATGGTTCTAGTTTAATGTAAATTTTATTTCTTAACCTTTTTGCTTTATGACAAAGCAGGATCTCGTGAACGCCGCGGCGCAAGCTACAGGCGTCACAAAAAGACAAGCTTCGGAAATTTTCGAAGCAATACTCGGTTCAATCACAAAATCACTCAAAAAGGGTGAAAATGTGACTGTTACGGGTTTCGGCACATACCGCATTTCAAAACGTGCGGCTCGCATGGGTGTAAATCCACGCAAACCAGGAGAAAGAATTAAAATCCCGGCAATGAAACTTCCTGCTTTCAAGGCTGGAAAATCATTAAAGGATGCGGTTCGATAATTTTTTCCTGACTTTTAGTTAAAATGAAACCCCCTTAGGCTTTAAACCAAAGGGGGTTTTTGTTATATTGTCTTTTGTATGAAGGAAATTTTGGGGAAAATTAAAAATCAAGCGTTGGAGGAAATTGAAAAGGCAAAATCTACGGATGAGTTATATTCGGTTCAGGTTAAGTATCTCGGGCGTAAAGGTGAGCTGACACTTTTGATGCAGGGAATTAAAGATTTGCCTAATGAAGAAAAACCGGTTGCGGGAAAAATGTTTAATGAGGTGAAGGTGGAGCTTGAAGCGGCGTTTGAAAGCAAAAAGTCTGCGTTGGAGATGGCGGCAATTTCGCAAAAACTTTCGGGGGAAGGGCTGGATGTTACAGCGCCGGCTGAACTTTTGGCGGGTGAAAAATTTAAGATCGGTCATATTCATCCGGTTTCACAGGTGCAGTTTGAAGTTGAGCAAATTTTTAGCGATATGGGATTTGAAATTATGGACGGACCGGAAGTTGAGAGCGAATATTATAATTTTGAGGGGCTGAATGTTCCGGGTTGGCATCCTGCGCGCGATATGCAGGACACGTTTTTTATTAAAGGCGCGGCGGATAAAAAACATGGAAGGTTGGTTTTACGCACGCAGACTTCTCCGGTGCAAGTTCGGACTATGGAAAAGTACGGAGCGCCTCTGCGTGTGATTGCGCCGGGACGAACTTTTAGAAATGAAGCTACCGACGTGCGACATGAACATACTTTTAACCAAGTTGAAGGAATTTTGATTGATGAAAATATTTCGCTCGCGCATTTAAAAGGCGTGATGCAAGAATTTTTGACGCGATTATTCGGACGGTCGATTAAGGTTAGATTTAGACCTGGCTATTTCCCTTTTGTTGAGCCCGGGCTTGAATTGGATATTTCGTGTATGCTCTGCGGAGAAAAAGGGTGTCGCGTTTGCAAGCATACGGGCTGGCTGGAATTTATGGGCGCGGGAATGGTGCATCCGAATGTTTTGAAGGCGGGCGGAATTGATTCTAAAAAATATCAAGGATGGGCGTTTGGTTTCGGCCTGACGCGTCTTGTTATGATGCGATATGGAATTGATGATATACGTTTGCTCACGGGGGGTGATTTAAGATTTCTGGAACAATTTTAACACGCGCTTGCGCGCTTTTTACAAATGAAAATTTCTCTAAATTGGATTAAACAATTCGTTGATGTGCCGGCAAAATATTCCGCAAAAGAGCTTGCCGAACTGCTGACCTTGAGGACGTGTGAAGTTGAAGGATTTGAAGATGAAAAAGTGAAATTTGCGAATATGGTGGTGGGGCGCATTGTTAAACTTCGGTCTCATTCAAATGCGGATAAGTTACATTTGGTTGATACGGATATCGGCGGACGAGTTGTTCAAATTGTTTGCGGCGGGCAAAATCTTTTTGAAGGGATGATAGTCGCGGTCGCTCTGCCGGGAGCGATTGTTAATTGGCATGGTGCGGGCGAAACGGTTGAATTAAAAGAAACAAAAATTCGCGGAGAGTTAAGCTTTGGAATGATTTGCGCGGGAGAAGAAATAAACCTTCCTCCTTCGCCGCCGGAATTTGTTACAAATATGACCGAACTTTGGACAAAGATGGGGATCAAGCCGTCCAAAACGGGCACACCTTTGGCCGAGGCGCTGAATTTTAACGATATTGTTTTTGAAATTGATAACAAATCGCTGACGCATCGTCCGGATTTATGGGGGCATTACGGTATGGCGCGGGAATTTGCGGCGATACTGGGTAAAAAATTAAAACCGCTTGTGCCAAAAATTACTTTTCCGAAAAGTGGCGATCATGTAAATGTAAAAGTTGAAAAATCCGGAATTTTGTCACGGTTTTTATCAACAATAATTACAGGCATCAAAATAGAAGAATCTCCGGAGTGGCTAGAAAGTCGGCTGACAGCGGTCGGTGTAAGGCCGATAAATAATGTGGTAGACATAACAAATTACGTGATGTGCGAAACCGGCCATCCGATGCACGCTTTTGACCGCAAACTTGTAGGAGATGACTCCCTTGTCATTCGTTATGCTAAAAACGCCGAATCCATCAACGCCATAGACCATAAAACTTATAAATTAAGCAATGAAGATGCGCTTGTTACAAACGGAGATAGAGCGCTCGCGGTTGCCGGAATCATTGGCGGCGCAGATACGGAAATAAATTTGCGAACAACGGAAATTATATTGGAATTGGCGACATGGAATCCGGTGATGATAAGAAAAACATCCCAAAGACATACGCTCCGCACCGATGCTGCCCAAAGATTTGAGAAAAGTCTTGATCCGGAAGATTCGGCCGTAGCATTTCTGCGTGCATGTGAATTAATTTTGGAAGTATGCAAGGGTAGCAAACTGGCAGGACCATTAACCGATGTCTATTCTCAAAAATATAAACAGGTTTCCGTGTTGCTTGACGTTGCAAAAACTGTGAAGAAAATAGGGACCGAAATAAAAGAAAATGAAATGGCGGAACATTTGGCGGCTCTCGGATTTGGCGTTAAAAAAGCCAAAAAAGGCACATTAAAAGTTACAATACCAAGCTGGCGCGCTACGAAAGATATAAATATTGAAGATGATTTGGTGGAAGAAATCGCGCGCATGCACGGATATGAAAAAATTAAACCGATTTTGCCGACTTTGCCGATTCGGCTTCCGCGTGAAAATCGTGAACGGAGTTTAAAACATTTTGCGCGGCAGATTTTATCGTTCGGACTTGGATTCGATGAAATTTTTACATATTCATTTTACGGCGCTGAAGAAATAAAGAAGTGTTTATTGCCGTACGAACTGCATGTAGGGATAGAAAATCCGCTTACGGAAGACCAAACTCATATGCGGATTTCTCTACTGCCGAATATGTTGAAGGCGGTTAAAGAGAATTTAAAATGGAAGGAATCGTTTAAAATTTATGAAATAGGTAGAAGCTATATAAAACAAAATGATTATTTCCCGTTGGAAGAAAAATTTATTTGCGGAATTATTGTCAGACCGGAAAATG
>JBBUCQ010000018.1:0-2552 GCA_038057715.1 Patescibacteria group bacterium
TATATAAATATCGTCAGGTCCGTTAGGGAGACCATCGAGCGTTTCCAGTATTTTTCTATCCGGATTGGTATATTGTTTTAATAGATTGTCTAAATTACTTTCCGGCATATTTGCCAAAGCACTTAAAGCCAATAAGTTGAGCGCCGTACCCACCGGTCCAGGGTAAGCTAGTTTATTTGGGATTTTATCGCTTTTGTCCCCTTCTAAATTTGGTTTTTTTGGTTCTCCTTCAGGCACAATTATATTATAACATAATTGTTTGTCAAAAGCGAATCCCAAAAACTCCAAAAACATCCCAGTTTATCACCATTGCTACGATCTTAACAAAAGGGGTATGTTCTATCTGTTATTTCTTGTATTCTATTTAAGTGAAACTTACTTCCATAGAAATTATCAAAATTCTTCGCGCCGCCGGGTTCACCGCATATTGGGCTGGCGGTTGCGTGCGCGACATGTTGCTGGGGATTACGCCGAAGGATTTTGATATTGCGACAAGTGCGCGGCCGGATGATTTAAAAAAACTTTTTAAAAAAATACATCCGATCGGCGAAAAATACGGGGTTGTGGTTGCGGAGCATGGAGGCCATCATTTTGAAATCGCGACTTTCCGCTCCGATAGCGGATATTCCGATGGTCGCCGTCCTGATGCTGTGCTTTTTACAAATGCAGAGCAAGATGCCCGTCGTCGAGATTTTACGATCAACGCGCTTTTTTATGATCCGCTTGAAGATAAAATTTTTGATTTTGTGGGCGGGCAAGAGGATTTGAAAAATAAGCTGGTGCGTTTTATCGGCGATCCCGCCGAACGCATTAAAGAAGATCATTTGCGGATTATTCGCGCGATTCGTTTTAAAAACACTTTCGGTTTTCAATATCATCCTGAAACTTATAACGCTTTGAAAACGCACGCAAAATTGTCCGCGAAAGTTTCTTCCGAACGAATCCGCGAAGAGTTAAATAAAATGATTGTGCACGAATCGTTTCCTCATGCAGTGAATGACATGGAAGATACGGGTGTTTTGGCTGAAGTTTTGCCGGAAATCCAGGTGATGAAAGGCGTCGCACAGCCGATTGAATTTCACACTGAAGGTGATGTTTACGATCACACTTTGCGCGCGCTAAAAGCGCTTAAACCGACGGATCAAATTCTTACGCGCTGGGCTGTTTTTCTGCATGATGTCGGGAAACCCGAAACTTTTAAAATTGCGGAGAGGATTCGTTTTGATCAGCATAGTGAGGCGTCCGCGGAAACCGCTTCCAAAATTCTGCGGCGTTTAAAATTTTCATCCAAAGACATAAAAATAATTCAGTGGCTCGTTCTTCATCACATGATGGTTTACAATGTTTTGGATATGCCGATTGGGCGGCGCAGGCATTGGTTTTTGGAAACGTGGTGGCTGGATTTGATGGAAGTGAATCGCTGTGATTGTGAGGGGACAATTCCGTGCGATTTAAAAACTTACGAAAAAGTTTTTGCGTTATATCGTGAAGATATTAAAGAAGTGCCGAAGGAGCCGAAGCGATTGCTGACCGGAGAAGAAGTTATGAAAATTTTGGGCATTCCCGCCGGCGCAAAGGTCGGCGAAATTTTAGAAGAACTGCGTTTGCTTCAGCTTGAAGGCAAACTAAAAACAAGAGCGCAGGCGAAAAAGCGGGTAAATATGTTATAATTCACAGGTTAAAAGTCTGCCCGCGCAGACTTTTACAGGTTGCATTTGACACCTGTGAGAAATATATATACAATCAAGTCCTAATTTTTAACCCCCATATAACATGACTAAAAAAACAATATTGTTAGTTTTATCTCTAGTATTAACAGCACAATTGACGTATGCGGAAGTACCTAAGAAGGGTTCGTTAGTAATTGAGATAGATCCTTCCATATATAACTCAAACGTTTTGGTAATAGGAGAAGCTAAGAAAATTGGTGCTTTTAAATTTACCGCTTCCCAGACAGCGGATATTGTTATAGGAAGCCTTACTTTAGGATTGAATAAATCATCAAATGTTCCGAATGCTTTATTTTCTAATTTTGTTGTAGCACCCGCCGGTAATCCCAATGAACCTTACGGCACCTCAAACGGGAAAGGAGTTAATAGTAACGGACAAGTGTTCATGGAATTTGATAATCCAAATCAACCATTTGTTATTTATGCCGGAACTACACAGGTAGTTAATATTATTATTGACATCAATCCCCCGGGTTTAACAATGCAAGATACTATTGCCATCGGCATTGTTGATGTAGACAGCAGTGCAGAAGAATGGATGCCCGGTTCTTCCATATACGGACCGTGGTTTTCCGGTAATGGTGGAAATATTGTTGTTTATCCTGATTTTTCTATGACTAATGTTTCGCCAGCTATTAATATGAAAGATAATGGTAAATATGTTCGTTTTCAGGTGAATTTTAAACATACAAATGCTACCGGTAAGAAATTTGTAATGAAAATTATTATGAATGGCGTGGTGGTGCGTAATGTTACGATTCCGGCAAGTTATAAATTTTATGCTTTTGATGTTTTAAAAACGTGGATGCAAAAAATAGCGGA
>JBBUCQ010000019.1:0-11384 GCA_038057715.1 Patescibacteria group bacterium
CCAGTATCGCTATGAAGAAATGCGTTTCAAATAACGCTCCTATTAAATACAGTTTTGAAATATTTGGGTTCATCGTTGTTGCAGAATTTTTAGAGGGAATTTAATTGTGGCATTGTAAATGCGTTTGATGCGTGACGGCTCTTGTATTAGACGGAAAAGCCATTCAAGTCCAAGGCGTTGCATCCATTTCGGTGCGCGTTTTCGTTCGCCCGCCAAGAAATCAAAAGCTCCGCCGACTCCCATTGCTATTTTGACGGATTTTAATTCATGTAGATGGTGCGCTATCCAAAGTTCTTGGTTTGGAGAGCCGTATGCTACAAATAAGATTTTTGGTTGCGCTTCGGCGATTGAAGCTTGAATAGCGGTAAAATCATATTCAGAAGGCGAGCCCGAAAAAACACCGGCGATATTTATTCCTTTATATTTTGTTTCTAAAAAAGTTTTTACTTTTTCTGCAATTCCGGGTCTAGCGCCGAGCAGGAAAATAGGAATGCCTTTTGAGATAGCGCAGATTGATTCCATTAAATCAACGCCCGTAAGGCGTTCCGGAAAAACTTTTGTACAAAATTTTGGGTAAACGGCTAGACCCAAAAGGCTGAAAATCATTTTAAACGCGCGGTTTAATCCCGATGATTTTTTTGTGATTTCATTAAAGGTTCCTGCCCATAGAATTCCGATTCCATCAGGAATATTTAACCAAGATTTATTTAAAACTGTTTTAAAATCCGCATTTTTTTGTGCCTCAAGCAACATTTCCGGATTGGGCGTTGCAATTTGTTTGCCGCTTTCATGAGCGCGGTTTTCCAGTATGTCCATTATGCGCTCAATCGCCTCGTTTTTCGTGCAAACATCAAATTGTACGTCCAAAATTTTAGTTTTTTTCATAGCAGACAAATGCAATATTATGATCGCTTTTAACTTTTTTAATTATTGGAAATCCCGATTTTTGAATAAGTGATTTCAGTTCCGCCGGTTTAAATGCGTAATAATAGCGATTTAATTTATTATTCCACGGGATCAAAGCATCATGCGTTTTTTTGTTGATAAATTTGCGGTATTTTTTCTGCCATAAATTCCAAACGGTAATCATAAGCTTCCCGTTTTTTTTAAGAACGCGTTTCATTTCTCTGCATGCTTTTAGCCGCAAACCTTTTGTCGGCAAGTGGTGAAGAACTGCAATGCACCATACGGTATCAAACGAATTTGCGGAGAAGGGGAGTTTTGTCGCAGAGGCATATTTGAATTTCGCTTTTTTGTGCTGTTTTTTTGCCAGAGTTAAAAGATTTTTATTGTTATCAATTCCCGTATAAATAATCGGTTCATTTTTTAAAAAATCATAAAGCCTTCCGTTTCCACAGCCGATATCTAGCAGTTTGATTTTCCCCGCATTTCCCCCCAGATTTAAATTTTTCAAAAATTCCGCGAATTCCGGCCACGGATGAAGACGGGTCTTGCTGAATTCCTCCGCAATAAGCCCATAGTCATGCCTTACTTTATTTAAAACATCTTTAGTTTGCACGGTATTAAGTATATACTAATTTTTGCATTTTTATGATTGAAAATCTCGTTTTAGAAGCGCTAAAAATAGGCATTGATTCAAGAGATCAATTACATCAACTTAAGATTAAATACGCTAAGGAATATCGTAAAAATCCGCCGAAAAATTCCGAAATAATTGCCGCATACAGAAGTCTTTTAAAAAAAAGAAAAATTCGCGAGAATCACAATTTTGAAAAAATAATACAAAAAAGAAATATACGCACGCTTTCCGGAGTTTCGCCGGTTGCTCTTCTGACAAAGTTTTTCGGATGCCCGGGGCAGTGCGTTTATTGTCCAACTGAAAAAAATGTTCCCAAAAGTTATTTGAGCAACGAGCCTGCCGTTATGCGCGCGATAATTCACAATTATGACGCTTATGAACAAGTGAAATGGCGCATTAAAGCTCTTTATGCGAATGGACATCCGACCGACAAAGTTGAACTTATTATAATGGGAGGGACTTGGTCAAGCCTCCCGAAAACTTATCAGAATTTTTTTATTAAAGGTTGTTTTGACGGTTTGAATTTAAAAAAGTCGCGTAATCTTTTGCAGGCGCAGAATATGAATGAAAAAGCGAAACACCGTTGTGTTGCTTTGACTCTTGAAACGCGGCCGGATTGGATTAATGAAAAAGAAATAATTCGCATGAGAAAACTTGGCGCAACCAGAATTGAGATTGGAGTACAGAGTTTATATAACGATGTTTTGGATTTTGTGAAACGCGGGCACAAAATAGATGCGACGATTCGCGCCACTCAACTTTTGAAAGATGCCGGTTTTAAAATTTCTTATCACATGATGCCTTCTCTTCCGGGCTCAAGCGTTTCGCGTGATATAAAAATGTTTAAAGAGCTTTTTGAAAATCCCGTTTTTAGGCCTGATATGATGAAAGTTTATCCGTGTGTTGTTGCGCCTTTTTCGGAGCTTGAGAAATGGTATAAGGAAGGCAAATTTAAGCCTTATACAGACAAACAGTTAATCAAAATTATTTTAGCGATTAAAAAATATTTTCCGCGATATTTACGAGTGAGCCGTCTTTACCGCGATATTCCTTCGCAGAGCATAATTGCGGGCAGTAAAGTTTCAAATATGAGGCAGGTTGTTCATGAATTGATGAGAGAGAAGGGGATTAAGTGCGAGTGTATTCGTTGCCGCGAAATTCGCGGACAGCAGATTGAGCCGAAAAATATTGAATTTAAAATTATGGATTATTCTGCATCAGGCGGTCGAGAGTTTTTCTTGAGTTTTGATGACACGCAAAGCGATAAATTGTGCGCGCTTCTCCGTCTTAGATTTTCCTCCTATTCGCTCAACGGCAAAAAGCATTTTATTAAAGAGCTGGAAGGTGCCGCAATAATCCGCGAACTTCACACATACGGCAGTCAAGTCCCTATTAGCGAAAAGGACGAATTGGCAACCCAGCATATGGGATTCGGCAAGCGTCTTGTTGCGGAAGCCGAAAAAATTGCAGTTCAAAACGGCTATAAAAAAATCGCCGTAATCGCCGGAATCGGAGTTAGGGAATACTACAAAAAACTCGGATATAAATTAGACGGGACTTATATGATTAAAAAACTTTAGCTTGCTTTTTCTTTTTCCATACTAGAAAGCACCTGATCGAGTTTTACAGCATCTTCGTCAGAAATTTTTGCTATTTCTTTCCCGCTGTTATCAGTAATAGTTATTCCAATAGCCTCTGCTTTCTTCAAATACCACACTTCTTTGCCTGCAATACCAGCTCTTTTGATCTCAACTGCTGTTTCCGGGATGGTGCGTAGTATATCGAATAACTGTTGTTCCCCCAATTCATGAGCCCTTTCAACGGTTAGCCCAAACGGGGTTAATTTCTCTTGCATTACGGCGCGACTTTTTGGGTCAAGAATTCTAAAGGATGTTATCGCGACACCGCTTCTTTTTACCATTTCGTTTTGTACTGTTTTTGCATTTGCTACCAGTTTCACAATGTCGTAAATGTCGAATGACATCCAAACCAGCAGTCCAGCGGCCACAATGTCATCCACCACTCCTATAATTGTGGCATCATCGGCCAATAATGCAGCAGTAGTAATGCCCTTCCATCCAAGTGCTTTCAATACTTGTTTAAACCCCTGTTTAGCCGCTATTTGACCAATTTTTTTCATGAATGTTCCCGCTATTTTTTTCTCAAATATTTCAGATATTCCTTTCATTCCGGTTTTAACAGCCAGTTTTTTCAAAAGACCTCTTTCTGCGCTTGCCGCTAACATTCGTACGGTGGATCGTGTAGTAGCTTTCTCGAAAATATCTATTAATTCTCCTGACACGCCGTAACTTCCAGGTATTCTTGCATAAAAATGTTCAACTATTTGTCCTATTGGTTCAGTAAAACTATAGGCGGCGGCCAAACCTCCCATAATATCTATTACGGTGCGTGCTATTAATTTTCCGGGAGTAGCAGGCTTTATTTTGCTACCGATTTTCCAGTCTGTAAGCTTCATTCCAGCCCAGAAAGATCCAAAACCCGCGGCAGTTTCTGCAATGGCTTTTCTTTTATCTGTGGCTGTTTCCAGATGATAAACCAGCAGTACCGCGGCGCTTGTTCCTATAATTTTTTCCAATACAGGGAAATAACTTAAAGCTTTGGATTCCGCGGCAAATCTTTGAAAATCCAAGCTGATTCCTTTCTTTTCCAGTTCGGCTAGAAATTTAGCCCTTACTTCCGCAACCTTGACTGGATTATCAAGAGGTTCTGTCCATTTACCACCTATTTTATAGTGATATTTTCCTTTTACCATCTTTACATCTTCAACTGTCACGTGTGCCAAAACTTTTTCATAACAAAGACTTCTTACTGCATCTGTTTCACTTACTCCCATTGCAACGCGCGTTCTAATTTCTTCCGGAGTGAATGTGAATTCTCTGCTTTGAAATTTATATGTATTTGGTTTTCCAGCAATAGGTGTTGGCGTTAAATATTTCTCTTCTACCAAAGTCCGTACTGCTTCTTTCCAATTTACAGCCGCATCTCTGCCCGGATTAGCTCGTTCAATTTCAGTAGCTTTTGTAGAAATTTCGCTTTCGGTTAAAATAAATGTTTCTTTGTTAAATTTGTAAGTGTGTTTGGAAGTAGCTCCACTTCCTTCCATTTTTACAAATTCCGGTTCCACATCCAATATTGTTGGTGTCAAAGACGGTATAGCACCTACTTTTGCCTCTTCGTGGGTTTCCAAAAATTTAGCCATTTTTTTTATGGCGGATGCATCCTGTATTTCTTTTTCAAGAATGATTGTTTCACATGGGAGTCCTTGCACTTTTAGTGCTTCTTGCAGTTCGTTGTAAGCTCTTACGAATCTACGTAAATAATCTTCTCGGAGTTGTATAGCACGCGTTCGTGTATATTTGCCCCACCATTTTTTAACAGTCAAATTGCGGCCTGGAGTATCTGCGGCTGTTACAAGCTCATCATAGGAGGCAGACACTTTTGCAAAAAACCTAGCCTGGTCGGCTCTTATTTGAGGGACAGTTTCAGCCCTACCTTTCCATACTTTTATATCATAAAGTTTACCTTTTGCCGTGCGGTATAAATGTTGACCTGCAGCAACATGCAGTCTTGGTACTTCAAGAGGGAAAATGGCTCCGTGACCAACACCATGCAATGCACCTTTCAAAGCACCTGTTCTAGCAAGCCATCCGCGACCTCCCATATATGCGGCTCCAATAATCATAAACGGAATAGCTCCCTCTACATATTCAATTACCGCATCTGACGCTGTAATTTCATCGCTAAATGGAGCCTTTACCAACTCTACCGCTGTATTGGCTAGAAGTTCCAGTGATGTAAAAGTGGCGAATTTATATCCATTCCAAATTAAAATGCTACCTCCTCCAATGGCTGTCACAATGCCATCCTTTTTACACGCAGTTAGAAAGTGGCCTATGAAAACAAAAGGGGAGAGGATTGCCTCGTACCATTTGCCATCGTATTTTTTTAGGAATTCCTGAAAGGCAGGTTTATCTTTAAATTCTTCTTTTAAATCACTTAATGTTTGTTTACTCACTCCGGCGACTTTATCAACGCCGGTTTCAACTGCGGTTGCAACATCCACATCTTTAGGTGCTACTGTTTCTGTTGTGGCTGGACTTCCTGCTATTGCGGATGGATTTTCAGATAGTTTTTGTAAAACATCTTCTATTTTTGTGTAGAGATTTACTGTCATTTTTGCGCGAATATCGTTTTCATGCTTTACCAGGAATGTTCGTAAAGTTCTTTTTTCTTGAATCTCTTTTTGAGAACCTAAAAAAGTTTTAGCAAGAGTGCCGATTATTCCTGTATCGCCTACGTAGACACCCGTTTTCTCTTCTGCCAGATCTACGAAACTCGAGGCCGTTGAAATAAAATCTTCAAATTTTTCGTCTTTTAATTCAAAAAGCGTTTTGGCGCTTATTTCTTTGCCCATTTCTTTGCTTATTACCGCGGCCATTTTTTCATGGAAATCCGAGTTTTCATCAGCGCCTTTCCAAAGAACTTCTCCCGCTTTTTTAAATTCTCCGTGGGACAAATGCGTTAAGGCTTGAGATATGCGGTTATCGCTTACATTCCAGCCGAGTTTGTCTTTTATCCATTTTTTAACGCCGTCAGAACCGAGAAAGCGTCCAAGTCCGAATATTCCTCCGATTGCGATTGCGCCGCCCACGATCCATTTAAGAAATCCGCCTTTTTTTTCCGGTTCTTTTTTCTCACCTTCTTTCCCTTCTTCTACGGCTTTTTCGTCTTTCTTTTCTTCCTTCCCGGGAAACATCCAATTCCAGAGCTTATAAACTCCGTACGCTCCGGCCAGCGCAATGCCGGCGGTTAATATTTGATGGTGTTTTGCGAATTCTACGGATTTTGAAATATAACCGTCTTCGCTTTTTTCCGGATGTTCTTTTTTGAAATTCGCTTCCAGTAAAAGTTTTGTTTCTCTGCTGGATTTTTGTGCAAAATCAACGATTTCAGGCCATGATTCCTTCATTGCGATTGATACATCAGCGGTCATTTGATCGCGCATTTCCTGCAATTTATGCATCGCCGCATTTTCAGCGGCTTCAGGACGAATTGAATCAAAATATTCCATTAAAAGCGGAATATTTTCAAATTTAGTAAGATCAATTTTTTTTGCGATATCCGGATTTCTCGCAATAATATTGGAAAGTATCATTGCCGATACTTGAGTCAGAGACCGTAATTTTTTCTCTTGGGCATCTGCCGATTCGGTGAAATTAATTTCATTAATAAGCTTTGGCGTTTCCGCGTCATAATTTCTATCTGTACGGCTTTCAAGGCTTTCCAAAGATATATCGGCCCGTCCGCGTGCCGATTTTCCCTTGACTGCTTCGCGCTGTTCTACAGGTGAAACCGTAGCAGCTTCAGCGCCTTTTTCCGCGCCCTTTTTTGGTTCTTCTTCCGGATCAGGTGTTCCCATAAGGTTTTTGTTTTAATTTCTATATAATATACCATAAAACTGCCAGTTTCACAAGAGGAGGGGAAAGGGTAAGTGGTGAAATCAAAAGACTTAAAGAATTCTTTAGAAGTTATATTTGTAGGGGAATTTTGCGCTTAAATATTAATTGTAGTTTACGATTTAAGGTCAGAAATCTGAAATAGGCGAGTGGGTTTTGAATCTATACTGCACTTTGCACAATATATCTTGTGCAAAGCTGGATTAGGGGCAAAGAGGGATAGACTGATTAGTCTTATGGTCAAAACAGTGCCTTTTTTGGCTTGAATAAGCCAACTCTTCTAAAACTTGCGTTTATACGCGTTTTCCTCTTAAAGCCGACCTAAATATCCTCCAAATGTCATTTTGATACCGTTTTTTGAGCAAATTTTTTATTCGGCTAATAGTCTATTGCAATATTTTCTTGTTCAGCGATTTTTGCCCGTAATGCATCGTATGTTTTTAATTCCGGGTCTTTTTCAATTATCATTTCTGCAGTTTCCCGTGCTTCTTTAATTGTTATTGAATCGGTCAGGTTTGCCATTTTTAAATCCGGAATTCCACTTTGAGCTGTGCCGTAAACCGCGCCAGGTCCGCGTAATTGCAAATCAATTTCAGCTAAACGGAATCCTGAATTATATTTTTCCAGAGCATGAAGTCTTTGGAATATTTGAGGATTTTGTAAAGTAGGGAAGAGGAAACAGTAGGATTTTTGATCGGATCTGCCTACCCTGCCCCTAAATTGATGAAGTTGAGCGAGTCCGAACCTTTCAGCTCCTTCTATCATCATTATTGTCGCATTTGGAACATCAACTCCCACTTCCACAACGGCTGTTGAAACAAGAATTTGAATTTCACCGGCTGAAAAACTATTCATAATTTCCGCTTTTTCTATTGTTGGCATTTGGCCGTGTAAAAGTCCGAGTTTAAGTCGCGGAAAAATTTCTTCTTTCAGCCGTATAAATTCTTGAACTGCGGCTTTTATCTCCAATTCCGGCGATTCCTCTATCAATGGAAAAATAATGAACGCTTGCCTCCCCTGAAGCACTTCCCCCCCAATCCATTTATAAGCTTTTTGCCGTTTTTCTTCCGGCACAATGCGCGTTAGGACTTTTTGCCGGCCTTCGGGCATTTCATCAAGCACCGAAAGATCCTGATCGCCGTATAAAATAAGGGCGAGTGTGCGCGGAATCGGCGTTGCGGTTAAACTTAAAATGTGCGGACTTCCGTAGGATTTTAGTATTTCGCGTTGGCGCACGCCGAAACGATGCTGTTCGTCTATAACTGCGAGTCCGAGATTCTTAAAACTCACGCTATTTTGCAAAAGAGCATGAGTTCCGATAATAAATTTAATTTCGCCTGTTTTTAATTTTTGGATTACGGCGTTTTTTTCTTTGTCTGTCATAGCGCCTACCAAAATTTCCGGTTTTATTTCAAATTTACCTAGGAGTTTTGAAAAAGTTTTAAAATGTTGGCGGGCAAGAATTTCGGTTGGAGCCAGCAAACATACTTGAAATCCGGTTTTTATGGCATGTAATACAGCGGCGGCCGCGACCACCGTTTTTCCCGAACCCGTATCCCCTTCCAATAATCGCGACATTGGAAACGGTCTGGCTAAGTCGTTAATTATTTCATAAATCGCTTTTTTTTGCGCTTTTGTAAGCGACCACGGCAAGGATGAAGTAAAACTTTTGGTCAATTCCCAATCAACGGGCATTTGTTTTTGGTTTTTTTGAGCAAGTTTTCTCCACATATAACGGCGTTGCAGAGCGGCGAGCTGGAGCAAAAAGAGTTCATCAAAAGATAACCTATGTTTGGCTTCCTCAAGCGTTTTTTCCGATGTCGGGAAGTGCACGTTTCTAACCGCTTTAGAATAAGGCATCAAACGGTATTTTTTCAGTATTTCTTCCGGCAGATATTCCGGAAAATATTCGGCAAACGGCAGAAGCGGAAATAATTTTTCGCGTATCCATTTTGAAGAAATTCTTTCGGTTTCGTGATAAACGGGAACAATTCTCGCAGTATGTATTTGTTCGGGTTTTATTATTTCAATATCGGGATTTTGGAAAATTATTTTGCTGTTTTTTTTATCGTATTTTACTTTGCCGGCAACCATAACTTCGGTGCCCGTAGTGAGAGTTTTTGCCAAATATGCCTGATTAAACCATACAATTTCTATGGATCCGCTATCGTCGCTTAAAAGCGCTGTAGTAACCTGCATTCGTCGTCTCCATGTTGGTGAATTTGTGATGCTTTTTATCGTTCCGCGCACTGTATTGCGAGCATCAATTTGTATATCAATTATTCTGCAAATTTCGCGTTGATCGGTGTACATCCTTGGGAAATACATTAAAAAATCTTTCACACGCGTTATTCCAAGGTCTTTTAATCGGCGAATGTGAAATTGCGTCGTTCTTAGAACTTTTAATAATGGAGTTTCCAAAGTATCCATAATATAAGACGTTTAACCTTTGACTTCAGGCGAGCCCCGGAGGGGCTTGCTAATAAATAACGTTTTGCGTTAGCAAAACTACAACTAACTTTTAACTTTCAGGAAATGCCTCTTCCCCACTTTAATCAAAATCGCTTTTTTACCGAGATTTATTTCCATTTTCGGATCGGCGATACGTTTTTCATCAACGCTCACTCCCCCGCCCTCAACAAGCCTTCGTGCATCGCTCTTTGATTCTGCAAGCCCGGTTTCAAATAAAAGTTCGCAAATGCCGTACAGTTTTTTCGGCATGATTTTTTCCGCAATTTCGCTCGGTAAATCTTTTTTCTGAAAAACTTTTATAAATTCTTCTTCAGCCGCAGACGCCGCCTTTTTATCATGATAAAAAGCCACAATTTCGCGCGCCAAACGCATTTTGAGGTTCTTCGGATTTTCGCCGCCTGCCAATGCATTTTTAATTTCTTCAACTTCACTCATCGGCATATCGGTGCAAAGTTCAAAATATTGAAGAATCAGCTCGTCTTTCATGGACATAATCCGTCCATACTGTTCATCCGGCGAATCCGTAATGTTAATCGTATTTCCGTATGTTTTAGCCATTTTCCTGCCATCTGTTCCCTCCAAAAGTTTCACCGTTAAAACATGTTTATCGCGACCGTTTATAGCTTTTTGAAGCGTCCGTCCCGCAAGCATATTAAATAATTGATCGTTTCCTCCCACCTCCAAATCAACATCCATCGCAACGCTATCGTATCCCTGCATCAGCGGATACAAAAATTCATGCAGTCCGATCGGTTTCCCTTCGGCAATGCGTTTGCGGTACATCTCGCGTTCAATCATTTGTTGAACCGTAAATTTATTGGCAAGTTCCAAAATGTCTTTAAAATTTAATTTAGAAAGCCAATCGCCGTTATATTTAAGTTCTATTTTTGAAAAATCCAAAATTTTGCTCGCCTGCGCTTTATAAGTTTTAAAATTTTCTTCAATTTGTTCCAGCGTCATTGGCTGGCGAGGCGAATCTTTGTCGGAAGTATCGCCTATAAGAGCAGTAAAACTGCCGATCAGAAAAATAACGCGATGCCCGAGCCTCTGAAAATCGCGCAATTTTCGTAAAGGAATAGCATGTCCGAGATGCAATTTAAATCCGGTCGGATCAATGCCAAGATACAAAGTTATTTTGTCTTTTCCGCGCAAGCGCGCTTCAAGTTCTTTTCGGACAATCACTTCACTGACTCCCCTTTCAAGAATTTCCGTAATTTTGTCTATTGCAGGCATATATACCCTGACATCATACAAGACAAAATAATCCTTAGCAAAAATTTGCTGATTTCCGCAATTAGTGGTCTAATATACATTTTTATACTTATGTAAATACATGACCAATAGGCTAAATTTGCCTTTACAAAGACTAAATACAATATGTATAATATATTCCTTCTAGCATTGTTGTCGTTAACTGACAAAACATTAATTCATCTTAGCCATGTTAAAAACTCTCCTCCAAAAAATCGGTTTGTCAGAAAAAGATTCGGAAGTTTATCTTGCGTGTCTTGAACTCGGAACCCAGCCGGCAAGCGTTATTGCGAGAAAGGCCGGTTTAAAGCGTCCTACAACATATTTGATTTTAGAGGAACTGTTAAAAAAGGGTTTGGTCAGCGAATACACGGGATCAAACGTTAAATTTTTTACAGCTGTTTCGCCGGACTATCTTTTAAATTATATAGAAAAACAACGCAGAGAATTGACTTCTCATCAACGGGAACTCGAACAATTTCTCCCTCAATTTCTTTCACTTTCAAATCCATACAGTTTAAGTCCCAAAGTTCGTTTTTACGAAGGGATGGCGGGAATTGAAAAAGTTATGAATGACACTCTTTCATCCACTGAAAAATTAAGATGTTATTCAACAATGGATGCGTGGTTTGCGCGTCCGGATA
>JBBUCQ010000020.1:0-4805 GCA_038057715.1 Patescibacteria group bacterium
GTTGAGCGTTAATCTTAAAAAACATATTGCGGATTTTCTGAAAAAATGTCGCGGTAGCGTTTTCTTGCAGCATTTTACTGAAACCAGTATCTTACATCTATGATAATCATAAAAACACTGGTTAACCTTTTGGAAATTAAAGAAAAATATAATCATTTTTTTGCAAAAATGGTAAAAATTGTCGTAGATATAGAAAAAGAAATTATCGCGCTGGACAGCGAACTTCATGCTGACCTTGAACAACTTTTGCTAGAAAACGACTCTGATCAAAAAAATCTCTGGGGCGCAAATATATATTTTGAGGGTCCGATATTCATTGAATTTACTTCTCTAATCAATATACGACCGGCGCAAGGGAATAAAAGCATGGAAGTCCAAAATCCTGAAATAAGAAAAAAAATAGAAGAAATAACGCACCGCCTTATCCAAAAATAATTATGTATCAACTGCTGTTGCATAAAACGTTAACGCCCGAAAAATGGAATCGTTTTTCTCTCTATCAACAAATTTTAATGATTGCAAATGAAATAAACCGTCTGCGTAACGGCATACATGGTGGTCAAGATATTGAAAATCTAAAAGAATGTATAGAACGAACGCTTGAACTTTGCGATCTTGCTATCAGTGGCGTAAAAGGGAATCTACAAAAAGAATTGCTACGTTTCAGAGAACTATTTGGAGAACTATATTTACTGGATGAAGATAAAATAAAAAATGCAGAGAGAAATATTGATACATTTTATAAAGTGCTTATGTTATCAAATTCGCAAACGGCAGAAATAGACCTTTAAGAACATGCTAACCCCCGACTTTCAAAAACGCATTGCGGATTTTCTGGAAAAATGTCGCGATAACGGCGAAAAACCGCTTCTTGTTTTGCTCGGACCGACTGCTTCCGGCAAAACCGCGCTATCTTTAAAAATCGCGCATGAATTTAATTGCGAAATTATTTCAGCTGACAGTCGGCAAGTCTATAAATACATGGATATCGGCACTGATAAAATTCCTGCCGAAAAACGCGGGGGAATTCCGCATTATCTAATTGACGTCGCCGACCCAAGAGAACGCTTTACCGTAGCGGATTTTAAACGTCTTGCCGAAGACAAAATTGAAGAAATTTTAAGCCGCGGGGGACTTCCTTTTATTGTTGGCGGAACAGGATTATATATTGATGTATTAACAAAAAATTTCTCTCTGCCGCCGGAAAATAAAATTTTACGGGCCGAGCTAGAACAAGAATTAAAAGAAAAAGGCGCTGAAGCGCTACATGAAAAATTAAAAAAACTGGATCCTAAAAATGCTGAAAAAATTCATCCTAATAATGCGAGATATGTAATTCGCGCGATTGAAATTTTCACCGCCACTAATGCGCCAAAAAACGATAAACGCGCAGAATCAAAATATGAAGTTCTTCAGTTCGGCCTAAATTGGCCGAAAGAAAAATTATTTGAACGGATTGAAATGCGCGTGGACGAACAATTGCGTCGCGGGCTTATTGAAGAGACAAAACGTCTGCTGGAAATGGGCTACGATAAAGCTCTACCCTCAATGAGTTCCCTCGGATATAAAGAAATCATTAAATATTTGGATGGAGAATTAACGCTGGAAACGGTAGCGGAATTGCTTAAAAAAAACACGCGGAATTACGCAAAAAAACAAATTACTTGGTTTAAGCGCGATAAAAATATTTTATGGTTGGATTAAGGACATGCATTAACTCTAAAACCATCCATCATCATCGATGGTAGCCGGTCTCGGACCATCTCCAAACCCTCCAATTTCGCGTCGTTTCCAATCGTTTCTGGCCGCACTCCTATCGTCTCTATTATCTAATACTCTCAATACTTTCTCCCTCACCTCACCCATTATTCTAACAGCTTTGTCCCCTTCAATTTTTAGTATATGACGCGGAACATGATAGGGTTTTACCATATAATCAACCCCATCCACTTTTCTACGCTTATATCCCTTCTCCTCCAGGCTTTCTATACTATTAACATTATTCATAAATAATTATCATTAAATAATAGAAGATTTTATTGTAGCCGAAAGATTTACTTTTGCAACAATAAATTTATTTGCTAGAGTGAACACACTTATGTCGGTTCTGGGCAAAAAATGGAAAATAAAAAATGCAGATAAGAACGCTTCGCTCTTTACCAAACTCCTTTCCAATCGCGGACTTACAACCGATTCCGAAATCCAAAATTTTCTTTATCCTGATCCGGAAAAAGATTTTCACGATCCGTTTTTGATGAATGATATGAAGCTCGCAGTCACGCGTATAGGGGAGGCAATTGAAAAATCCGAGCGCATCATGATTTTCGGAGATTACGACGTTGATGGGATAACTTCAACTGCGATTTTAATGCGCTGTCTTACAAAACTTAAAGCAAATGTTTCATACAGACTTCCGCACAGAATTGAAGACGGCTACGGATTGCGTGAAAAATTCGTGCGCGAGTTTAAGCGGCTGGATGTAAAACTTATTATTACCGTTGATAATGGAATTTCGTGTGCAAATGAAGTTGCGACGGCAAACGAACTCGGAATAGACACGATTGTCACCGACCATCACACAATTCCGGAAATTTTGCCGAAAGCGTACGCGACTCTCCATCCGAAACTTCCCGATTCAAAATATCCTTTTAAGGATTTAACCGGAGCCGGAGTTGCTTTTAAACTTGCAGAGGCTCTTTTTAAAACGCGCCTGAACGATGAAAAAAAAGCGCAACAAGAAACGGAAAAATTGCTTGATCTAGCTTGTATGGGAACGATTGCGGATGTCGGCGAACTAAAAGGAGAAAATCGCGCGATTGTAAAAAAAGGATTAAAAACCATAGAAAATACGCGATGGCCGGGACTCTCCAGCCTAAAAAAATCCGCAGGAGTCAGCGGAAAAATTGATACGCATATTGTAAATTTTCTGCTTGGACCGCGGCTGAATGCGGCGGGCAGAATGGCTCACCCGTCCCACGCGCTAAGCCTGCTTCTTAACGATGCAGAGCATTCCGAACTCCTCGCGGAAAATCTGGAAAAACTTAATAGAAAGCGCCAAAAACTGACCGAAGATTTAATGAAAATTGCCGACGCGCTTGCCGAACCGCAAAAGCGTGATCCGGCGATAATTATTCACCATAAAGATTTTCATGGCGGAATAATCGGTCTGCTCGCGGCAAAACTGGTTGAAAAATATTCCAGACCGGCAATCGTGATGGAAAAACGCGGGGAAACTTTTATAGGCTCATGCCGATCAATTCCGGATATAAATATTTTTGATACGCTTTCGTCCGCCAAAGATTTATTTACTCACTTCGGCGGCCACTCTGCGGCGGCCGGTTTTGATTTACCTAAAGCCAAATTAAACGAATTCACAAAACGCATAAAAGCTTATTTAAAATCATCCGTCGCGCCCAAATCTTTATCCTCCACTCCGACTATTTCAATAGACTGCGAACTCTCTCACGACGACATTTCTCAAAAAACCGTAGATGTTCTTAAGCTTTTTGAACCTTTTGGAAACGGGAATCCGCCTCCTCTTTTTTTATGCAAAAATATATCTATTCGTAAGTACGAAAAAATCGGCTCCGATAAAAAACATCTAAAAATCCTCGGAGAGATTAAAAGCAGCGGAATAAATGGCGCACAAAGAACTTCTATAATAGACTGCATCGCTTTTAAATTCGGTCAATTTGCCAACAAATTAAGAGACGGGGGGAAAATAGATATTGTCTGCGAACTTGAAGAAAATGTTTGGAGAGGGAATAGAAAAATACAATGTAAGATAATTGATTTTAATACGTATAAGGGTATATAGTTCATCCCTTTATTATCTTTAATATGAAAAAAATCCTCTCTATCATTGCCATCGTTATTGTTGCCGTACTCTTTTTATTTTCCGCAGTACTCGCCTTAAACACACCAACATACTACTCACCAACCGGCGTAATCCCAAAAAATTACAAGAAACTGCCGCTCAATAAAATAATACTTGGGTGGCCCGAAATGAAAAATGCCAAATCGTATTTTGTAGCCATACAAGACGTTGACTGGGATAATAATCCATCAAATCTTTTACTTATAATAACAAATAAAAATAAAATAAATGTACAAATAGACGATTTTGAATCCGCTGTGATATTTAAGCAAGATATGAAAGGACCTTTTCCCCGGTCAAACAAAAAAGAAATAGCCGGCTTTTTTAAAAAAGGACATAAATATAATTGGGGGGTTGCCGGACTTGATTCTAAAATAATCCCACAGACGGAATATACACAGGAGGAAATAGAAGATCTCAGTCGGACAGTACAAAAAAATAGTATTGGTGAATTAAAAAAACAGGGCAGGACATTTTTTACGGAACCGAAATCCTTTTTGGGAACAGTTTCAACTCCCGTATCAGACGAACTATTAAAAGAATTACCAAAAACGGTCACAGATCAATTAAAATCCGGCGAAGGAAACATGATAATAAACTTTTCTGCATTAGATCAATCGCCTATTATTAAAAACAGTCCCGCGGAAAAAGCCGGTTTACAAGCTGGAGATGTGATACTTGAGATAGACGGCAAGCAAATAAATAAAGATTTCCGGGTGACAGATAGTGTAGATCTAAAAAACCCGGGCGATGTTATTAATGTAAAAATCTGGCGCGCAGAAGGGACTGAAGAAAAAATTGTAAGCAAAATATTTTATAAAAAAATTAAATTGACAAAGAGACCATATAAACTTAAATCCCCTTAATAACCCTACCCGCGCGGTTCATTTACTGACCTGCTTTTTGTTCTGTAATTCCTGCGCGCGCA